>JBGPGB010000033.1:0-10109 GCA_041483595.1 Nitrosotalea sp. | reverse complement strand
GAATCTGTAAGCGAGGCATAAGGTGCAGCTCCACTGTTGTGCCATGTATCTAAAACAAACTGTTCCCTTTCCATTTTATTTCCACATTTTTCACATTTTATGACTATATTGTCTATCCATGGCTTGTGAAGCTCAAAGTTTGGCCCGTCTGGAAGTTCAGAGGCTGATTTTACTATCTCATCTCTTGAGAAGAACCACTTGTTGTGTTTACAATTTTTACAAGTCCACACGGGAATGGGACATCCCCATATGCGCTCCCTTGAGATGCACCAAGGATGTTTGTCTTTTATTATTTCTAAAAATCTATTGCGTGGAGGTTCATAGAAATACTCGACACTTTCTGCTGCTTTTACTGCCTTGTCTCCTAATCTGTCAAGAAAATAAAAGAACCCTCTTCTTGCAAGCCAAAGAAGCTTATGCTGAGACCTCCAACATAAGGGATATTGGTGCTTTATCTTTCCAATTCTAACTAGAGAATTCCTTTCTTTTAGTGCGATTACAATTTTTTCATCAGCATCTCTGACAAATAATCCGGAATAGACTCCTGCGTCTTTTGTAAATTTGGCCTCATCATCTATTGGATTGAAAATAGGTATTGACCTTTTTAATGCAATCTCAAAATCTTCCTCTCCATTTGCAGGAGAGAGATGGACAAGACCACTACCTGTTTGGATGTCAACAAAACTTTCTGCAACTACAATATGAAATTTGGGAGATTTTGAAAACTCATCTAGTCTAGGGATCTGATCTAAAAGTGGATGGATGTATTTTTTCCCTTCCAATTCTGAGCCTTTGATAATTTTAACTACTTTGTATTCTTCGATCTTTGCCTCTTTCATGAACTCCTCTAACCTCTTTTCTCCGACAAGCCATGTCTGATTTTCAACTTTAACATAGGCATAACTCTCATCTGGATTTAGACCAACCATGGTATCCGTAACCAAAGTAAATGGCATCGTAGTCCAGACAATTAAATAAAGATCCTCATCTTGTAGTTTGACTTTGTAGTAAAGAGATGGATCTACTACTGTATCATATCCCTGATTTACTTCTGCATGACTCAGTGATGTCTGACAGCTAGGGCAGTATGCAACTACCTTGTATGATTCTGATAAAATTCCTATCTCGTGAGCCTTTCTTAGATACTTCCATTCCCGTTCAATATACTCATCTTTGTAAGTCCAGTATGCTTTTTCTTGATTAAATGACATCCCAAGAAGTTTATCCACTTCAAGCCATTTTTCATTAAATCTGTGGACAATTTTTTTACACTCTGAGACTATTTTTTCAATTCCTGCAGATTCTAAAACCTGAGACTTGTTTCCAGAAATTCCCAATTCTTTTTCTACTTGTAATTCAATTGGAAGACCTTGAGTGTCCCATCCAGCATTAAAAATTACCTTGTAACCTTGTAAAGTAGCATACCTATACCATAAATCCTTCATGATCCTTCCACGAAGGTGTCCTGCATGCGGTGTTCCGTTCATGGTGGGTGGCCCTTCTATGAACGCAATTTTTTTTGTCTTGTTAGGTGACTCAAAAATTAATTTCTCTAAATCAAGTCCAGATAACTGATCTTTTACTTCAGCTTCAATTTTTTTTGGATTAAAATCAGCAGATAACTGCATTCAAGGATGAGATGAATTCTATCATATTATAAAGGTACAACCATACTAGAAAATACCAAAAAAAGTTAGTTTTGTAAATATTCTTATTGTATGATGCAATGGGTATGACAAGTCAGAACACGGTCAAAACACTAAGTATTTTGACTGTGTCGTTTAGGAAAGTTACTTTGAATAAAATACCTGTAAACTATTTGTCTTGCCTGTATGACTCCTATATTTTACTGGGTAAGGCTGATTTTTGAATCAACTTTAATGTGAATCCGCTCACCATTGTGGACATGATCATTGTAGATCATTTTTGTCTTGATCCCTTTCTTGTTGAGATATCCCTCAAGCAATAATGCCCATGGAATAGAATGACCACTATTGAATTTGGAATCTATTACAAAGTGATTTGAATTAGACTCATATTTTAGATGTCCTGAACATGTTATGTCAAGTGTGGAATCCACTAATGATATTATTTCATCAAGTGTCTTTGATTCAAGATCAATGCCGTTTTTATTCAAGAAATTCAATATGTCTATCCCCTTACTCTTTGAATTTATAATGGAATTGAGTACGTAACCTAATCCGTTTTCAGTTATTAGCTGAATTGCCTTTAATGTTTCTTGGGCTTCAATTTTTGTCATGTCTGCCAAATTACTTATTCTAATTCCATTCTTCCATATCTGATCAAATGACTTGACCTGATTATTTCCTAAAACATCCGTTGAGTGAAATATGGCTCCTTTACCATTATTGCTATTTATCATGAGAATTTCAGAATCATCAAAGATGAAAATATTCTGAGCGATATCGGAGATCTTAATCTTGATTCCTGTAGGGAGTCCACGGAACGTCTCGGAACCCACCAGACTTGGAGGGATTACTATCCTGATGTCAATATTTTTTCTCAAGGCATGAAGAAGTACTTCTTTGCATTGTGATAAAAGATTGAGTCCCCATGAATCAATTACCACATGTATTGATGTCTTGGAACCATCAATCATTGATTGTAGTTGTTTGAATACATAATTTGCAGCCAAGTGGAAGTATCTTTGCTCTTCGGAACCTCTTGCCTTTTTACTGTCTTCACTTAGTTCCTTTAATTTTGTAATTAGACTATTCATTGCATTTACTCGGTTAATTTGTTCTTGAATAATTTCATCAAAAGCATCTTCTGGTGCAATTGCAGTGCACATGATTGGCTTGCTTTTTGATATTATTGCAATCTTTTTTTTCTCAAGTTTCAATAAAGTTGGATACACCTTGGTTCTTGGCAAATTAGAATAATATGCAAGCTCGCCTGCAGAAATTGTACCCTTTGTAATCATGGAAACATAGGCTTGAGCTTCGTACTTACTCAATCCAAATTCTTCGAGGCTTACGGCTAGATCTTGCCCTTTTACCATGACTGAAATTATCAAGTTGGAAGGTAAACTGAATAGCTAAATTCATTGAACAAAGATTCGAAAAAATACTAAGCTGTAACTTCTACCCATGTTACTGTAGTGACACAACTTGATGTAACAAGGACCGTATAAGTACAAAGTCAAGTCTCTTTATGGGAATGATAAATCCATCAAAATGGGTAATTGAAAATGAAAGTAAGAGTCACCTCATAAGAGCAAGTACCATAAAGCCAAGAATTGACTATGCGATTGAAATTGTAGATGGACTACTAGATATTCTATCACATCATAGGCAAGATGTGAATCAAAATAATTTGAATCTATATAGTAGACTTGACAAAGACTGCCAGTCTCTTTCTACACTTGAAAAACAAATCAGATATGAACTTGAACTTTCCTATACAATCGAATCACTAAGGCAAATAAGACGAAGCCTTGACTGTATAATAGGACTTGGAAATGTACCCACCGTATTATCTCCAACAATATCTGTTGTAAGAACAATAAGATCTAAACTTTTGGCTCTCATGCCAGCAATGGACTTTCAGCTAGGCGAGCTGTCATTATTATTGGGTGGAATAATAATAGATGCCGCACATCTGGGAAGCACAAATTTGGACTTTGCCAAGGCAAATGAAGTTTCAAGCAGACTCTTGGATGAAGCTAAATTGATCGCCGACTCTAAAATATACAAGCAGTTCCCTAATCTAGATTTCTGGTAAGGCACTATCATGCTTAATTTTAAAAAGATTAATGATCAATCTGACTTGTCTGACCACCTTGATGAAATTAAGACATTATCTTCAAAAATTGAACAAAAGATATCTCAAAAAGGGAAGGACGAAAATGATTCTTTTATTGAAGCACTCTCTGTAGAGGAGTTAAAAGACATAAGACAAGTAATACATGCCGCAGAATATCTTCTTACAAAATATCAAGATAAGAGGGATATCAAGGGGTTTTTACAAGATTTTATAGGAATAATACTAAACGCATCAAACTCTGTTAACGGTCTTAAAGATGAACTTGAAGACCTTGTTATCTCAGCAGAATTTGCGCTACAACAGATTCAGATACTTCATGATGATGTAACTGAGAATCTTGCCTTTGGAAAAGCGGCGCAAACCAAGATCGATGACTTTGCAATTCCCTCACTTCTAAGTACTCTTACTCCAAGAATTGAACCTGTAAAGGTTGAAATTCCAAGAATCAAAGTTAGTTCAAATAATTTAACAAATTCTACTAGACGAGTTAACACTGGTGATTACCTTGAAAGAACTGCAGTCGAGATATAGATGATCATTCTATGAGCCTAGCCCCGCAAGAATTAGAAAATAGTGCAAGCAAATTTGCAGCAGAAGCAATAAAACTTGATTCACAAGGTGCACGTGGAATGGCAATTGCAAATTACCAAAGGGCAATTGAATCGCTTGTTAAGTTAATCCAACTTTACCCGGAAAATAAACTAAATCGAGTGTATCAGGAGAGAACTGCAGCATATCAGAATCGCATCAAGGCACTCCAGATGACCAATGTAGAATTGGAGCCAGCCGTAGATCCAAAGGCGACTCCTGAAGAGCAAAAACAGTCTCTAACCAAAAATGAACTAGATTCTCTGATAATGAAGGAAAAACCAAATGTATCATGGAAAGAGGTTATTGGCCTAGAGGATGCAAAGAATGCTCTACGAGAATCAATTGTATATCCGGCAAAACGCCCTGACCTATTTCCACTTGGATGGCCAAGAGGAATCTTACTTTATGGTCCACCGGGTTGTGGCAAGACAGTAATTGCAGCAGCTACTGCTAGCGAGATTGAGGGATACTTCATCAACGTGGATGCAGCTTCTATGATGAGCAAGTGGTTAGGTGAAGCTGAGAAGAATGTCGCAAAATTATTTCAGATGGCAAGAGGACTGGCAGAAAAAGAAGGACTTCCAGTTATACTGTTCATTGATGAAGTAGATTCACTTCTTGGTAACCGTAATAGTGAAATTGGTGGAGAGATTCGTGTCAAAAACCAATTCCTCACCGAGATGGATGGAATAAACGGTAAAGGAAAAGACCTAAAACTCTATGTCATTGGCGCAACAAACAAGCCATGGAGTCTTGACTGGCCGTTTCTTAGAAGATTTACCAAAAGAGTCTATGTTTCACTTCCATCGCTTGAGGCAAGAGAAAATCTCTTTGAACTCTATACATCGCCATTACACAAAGATGATAAAGTAAAACCACTTGAACTAGCAAAATTAGCAGATGGGTACACTGCATCTGATATCAAAGATATCTGCCAGTCTGCACAACTGATGGTTGTAAACGATCTATTCCATTCTCCAAACTTTGGGCAAGAAGTATTGGGAGAGCCGAAATCTCAGCCCCGCATAATCACAACAGCTGACTTTAAAGAAATCATAACAAGAAGAAAACCAAGTGTCAGCATGGAAATGATCAGAGCCTATTACAAGTGGACTGAACAATTCAAAGCACTCTAAATTTTATTTTCTAATAATTAATCTTTTAAATTCTATGAAAACTCAATTTTGTAATTTAGATCGGCATAAAATTTAAATTCCTATCAAAATCCACATGCAGAGGGTTTCAAGGATTCCAATAAAAAAAGCCAAACATGTCAACAAGTTTGGTATGCTGATTTTAGAAGACGGTACTATTTTTGAAGGGATGGGGTTTGGTTATTCTACCACTTCATTCGGTGAAGCCGTATTTAATACCGGCATGACTGGATATACTGAGGCACTAACCGATCCTTCCTATAGCGGACAAATATTGACCCTTACCTATCCACTTGTTGGAAACTATGGTGTTCCAGATCCTATGGCAAAAGACTCTGATGGCATACGAAAGAATTTTGAGTCTGAAAGGATACAGGTAAGAGGTCTTGTAGTCCATGAATTATCCCTTACTGCAAGACACTGGAATTTGTCGCTTACGCTTGACGAATGGCTTTACAATGAAAAAATACCTGGAATTTCAGGAATTGATACCAGAGAACTTACTACAAAACTTAGGACTAGTGGAGTCATGATGGCTGCAATTGAGGTCTCTGATAATCCAATTGATATCCAAGAACTCAAAAAGAAACTAGAGTCAGCTAAAAAATACAATGACGAGGAATTTATGAATGTTGTATCTACAAAAGAACCACAAACATTTGGTTCCGAATCTGAATCAATTGTAATAATTGATACTGGAGTAAAAAATGCCATATTGCGAAATGTTAGAAATCTTGGTTACAAGGTGATCAAAGTCCCATGGAATTATTCTCTTGAGAAAATTTTATCTTATAATCCTAAAGGTGTCATTTTTTCAAACGGACCGGGTGATCCAATAAAATGCACTGAAACTATGAATACTGCAAAAGAAATACTTGAGAGAAATATTCCAACATTGGGAATCTGCCTTGGGGCGCAAATATTGGGACTTGCAGGTGGTGCAAGTACTTATAAGCTAAAATATGGTCACAGGGGACAAAACAAATCTTGCATAGATCTGGATACCAATCAAGTATACGTGACAAGTCAAAATCATGGTTATTGCATTGATCCAGAGTCGTTGAAAAATACTGATTTTAAATTATGGTTTGCAAATGCTGATGACAAGACAGTAGAGGGAATAAAGCATAAGCAAAAGAAAATCATAGCTGTACAATTTCATCCAGAAGCATCGCCTGGACCTTTTGATTGCATGTTTATTTTTGAAGAACTCAAGAAACTCATAGGGGAGGATAATGCCAAAAGATGAGTCGTTAAAGAAGATTCTAGTTCTTGGTAGTGGGGCAATCAAAATCGGAGAAGCAGGCGAAAGTCACTAGTGACCGTCAATTCGACTACTCCGGTAGCCAGTGCCTCAAAGCCATCAGGGAGGATGGAATCCAGAGTGTACTTGTAAATCCAAACATTGCTACAATTCAGACTGATACAAGATTTGCCGACAAAGTATATTCCATTCCTGTAAATCCTCAGTATGTAGAATCTATCATAGAAGCAGAAAGACCAGATGGTCTAATGCTCGGCTTTGGAGGCCAGACTGCACTTAACTGCGGAGTAAAACTAGATGAACTTGGGATTCTCAAAAAGTATGGCGTCAAAGTTCTAGGTACACAAATTAAAGGAATACATGCAACTGAGGACAGACAACTCTTCAAGGATTCCATGATAGGATGTAATGTCCCTGTTCTAAAAAGCAGAACTGTATACAACTTTGAAGAGGCAAAAAAAATCGCAATTGAACTTGGCTATCCTGTTATCATTAGAGTAGCATATACACTTGGAGGAAAGGGCGGAGGCGTTGCACACAATGAAATCGAGCTTTATGAAATTGTGTCTCGAGGTCTTAACGCAAGTCTGGTGGGCCAAGTTCTAGTTGAAGAATATGTTGGTCACTGGAAACAAATTGAATATGAAGTCATGGCAGACTATCTTGGAAACAACGTGATAATCTGTAACATGGAAAATGTACTCTCTATGAGAGTTCATACTGGAGACAACATTGTAGTTGCACCATCACAGACACTTGACAATTATGAATACCAACTCCTAAGATCTGCGGCATTACGTGCGGCAAAACACGTTGGAATTGTAGGAGAATGCAATGTCCAGTTCGCCCTAGATCCGGATTCGGACACGTATGTTGCAATTGAAATAAATCCCAGACTTTCAAGATCGTCTGCACTTGCAAGCAAAGCTACTGGATATCCAATTGCTTACATGGCAGCAAAAATTGTTATGGGTTATACATTGCCAGAACTTGTTAACCGAATTACAAAAACCACAACTGCATGTTTTGAACCATCGCTTGATTATATAGTATGCAAACACCCACGCTGGGATTTTAGTAAGTTTGATCTCGCAAATCGTAACCTGGGTCCAACCATGAAATCTGTAGGTGAAGTAATGGGAGTGGGACGTTGCTTTGAGGAATCACTACAAAAGGCCATACGTATGCTTGAGATTGGAAACGATGGACTAGTGGCAAACCGTAATGGTGATACCAAATATGACATTGAAGAGATTGAAAATAAACTACAAAATCCAGATGATCATATTCTCTACTATGTGGCAGAGGCAATAAGGCAGGAAATGCCGCTTGATAGGATATACAAGCTCTCTGCAATTGACCCATGGTTTATTGAAAAAATCCGTAACATAGTGGACACTGAAAAGAAACTCAAGGAATCCAAACTTGACAACAAATCACTACGTGAGGCAAAAAGACTTGGCTTTTCTGATAAGCAGATTGGAAGGTTGGTCGGAAAAAATGATTTGGATATTAGAAAGATAAGAAAGGAAGCAGGAATTATACCTGTAGTAAAACGGATAGATACACTTGCAGCAGAATGGCCTGCAAAAACTAACTACCTATATCTAACATATGGTGGAAAGACAAACGACTTTGAGATAACCTCTAGTTCTCAAAAAATTGCAGTACTTGGGGCAGGACCTTACAGGATTGGTAGCAGTGTAGAATTTGATTGGGGAACTGTAAACATGGTGTGGGGTCTTAAAGAGAATGGCGTAAAAGAGGTATCTGTAATTAATTGTAATCCTGAAACTGTATCTACTGATTATGACATCTGTGACAGATTGTATTTTGAAGAACTGACACTTGAGAGAGTTTTAGATATTGCAGATTTTGAAAAACTAGATGGAGTTGTAACAGCAGTGGGAGGGCAGACTGCAAACAATCTAACTCCAAAGCTTGCAAAAAATGGGATAAAAATAATTGGAACATCTTTTGAAGACATTGACAGAGCAGAGAATAGATCAATCTTTAGCAAGGTGCTTGATGATTTAAACATCAGACAACCTCCATGGCAGGCATTCTCAAGTCTTGTTGACGCTAAAAAATTTGCAACCAAAGTTGGTTATCCTGTACTTGTCAGACCATCATATGTCCTTAGTGGTGCAGCAATGAAAGTGGTCTGGTCAGAAGGTCAACTCAAAAAATATCTTGAAAAGGCAACAAATGTCTCACCTGACTATCCGGTGGTTATTACAAAATTCATGTTAAACTCACTTGAGGCAGAAGTTGATGGGGTAGGTGATGGAGAAAATGTGGTAATTGGAGCAGTAATCGAACATATAGAAGGCGCTGGGGTTCATTCTGGTGATTCCATGATGTGTATCCCACCATGGAGTCTTGGTAACAAAGTAATTGATACTATACTTGATTACACTAACAAGGTTGCAATTGCATTTAAAATCAAGGGACCATTTAATCTACAATTTCTGATAAATAAAGATCAAGTATACGTTATAGAGCTAAACATCAGGGCCTCTCGTTCAATGCCATTTGTTTCAAAATTTGTAAGGATGAATCTGATCAGTCTTGCAGCTAGAGCAGTTTTAGGAAAATCACTACCGCATGTTGCAAAAGATAGGTGGCGCAAGATACATCACTATGGAATCAAAGTTCCACAATTTTCATTCATGCAGCTTGAAGGTGCTGACGTTATCTTGGGTGTTGAGATGCAATCTACTGGAGAAGCAGCTTGCTTTGGTGAGAGTTTCTACGATGCTTTGGCAAAGGGCTTGACATCTGTAGGATACTCTCTTCCAAAACAGGGTTCCGTTCTTATCAGTGCTGGTGGGTCTGAAAACAAGGAAAAACTATTACAAACTGCACTATTGCTAAAAAGCCTTGGATACAAGCTACTTGCAACCGAGCACACTGCAGAATTTTTGTCTGACAAAACAATAGGCGATGTTGAAGTGGTCTATAAAATAAGTGAGCCAGAAAGAAAACCTAACATTGCTGATTTACTTTATGAGAGAAAGATTGACTTTATCATAAACGTTCCAAGCACTTCAACGCTTGAAAAATATGTTGGCATGCTTTATGATGAATATCAAATTAGAAGAAAAGCGGTAGAACTTGGAATTCCTGTGCTAATAACAACCGAACTTGCTGATTCATTTGCAAAGACACTAGAGTGGTTGAAGCATAATGACACCACAAAAAAACCGCTTGAATCATATGAAAAAATAGACTAGGTTTTCTAGAAATTAAATTATGTTTCTAAGGATGGACTCATCTCCTATTATTGAGCCATCTAGTGTCACAATCTTGCT
>JBGPGB010000032.1:0-10486 GCA_041483595.1 Nitrosotalea sp. | reverse complement strand
GAAGAACATTATGTCGTATCTTAAAGATAGAAGCAGTTTTTTTATTACGGAGATCTAATGCTCTTGCGTTTAATCTATTATCAATTCCACTTTCGAGCCTACCCAATGGGTCTATTGGCAAAGGATGAACTGCTCTTGATAAAATCTCAATTTTCTCAGCCTTTATCTCATATGCAAAATCGCGTGCTTTTGATTCTTGTAAGACACCAGTTATTCTCACTACACTTTGTCTGTTGAGGTCTTTTACTTGTTGCAGATTTTCTGAACCTGCAACTACAATCTGAGATACACCTGTAACATCTCTCAAAGTAAGAAATGTGAGTTTTCCTAATTCTCTTAAATCTTCAACCCATCCTCCAACTACAACTGTTTGTCCCTTCATCGAAGGCTCAAGAGCACCTATGTTGTGAGTTTTTGTGATATTAATCCTGATCTCCTCACTTTCTTTCAAATTCCACTACTAGTTCTATCTTTCGAAGATCGTGTGCTATTGCCACTACCTTGTCTACATCTATTGGAAATCTAGGAGTCTTTTTTCCAGATACTATGACCTTGGTTTTTCTAAGACCACCTAGAGCCCAGACCTGATTTATTCCAAGTATTTTGATTGGAAAAAATAAATCTTCGATGAATTTCTTTTCGTCAGAGCCTTGGTGTACAATCCAAATCTTGCCAAGAAATTCACTTTGGAGAATACGGTAAAGCTCCCTGCTCTGTCTTATTGTCATAATGTCTTGGCTGCTAAGATAAAGCACATAATCACCATGGGATTCTTGACATGAATTTAATGTGAATTTCTCTATTTGCGGGATTTTTTGAGAAAGCTTGACTAACTTTATTGAAGCATCAACATCTGCCTTTGTAAGTGTCCCTTGATCTAATTTTGATTCACATTGAGGACATAGAATTCCATTCATTGCATCAAATTTACAAATTGGGGTCCTCAAGGAAATCGATTTTTTGCGTGTAAAACTAGAAGATAAACTATGCGAAAACATAAGCAAGATCGCAGTACAAAACTCAAATGTACTACTCAACATAAGGGTATTCATGGTCATTCTATTGGTAAATGATTTGGGAGTTCAGTATCAGAGCCAAGGAAAGAAGATACAAGCAGTAGACCATGTATCGTTTTCTTTACAAAAAAATGAATCAATAGGGATAGCAGGCGAAAGTGGATGCGGTAAGAGCACACTAGGTTTAGCAATTATGAAATCCCTTCAGGAAAATGCAAGTATAACTGGCGAGGTTCTTTTCGATGACAAATCCATATTGAATATATCAGACTCTGAATTTACCAAGAAAATTAGATGGAAGCAGATATCTATGGTCTTCCAGGGGGCAATGAATTCTCTAGATCCAGTCTTTACAATCAAGAAACAATTTGAAGAGATCCTAAAAAAACATGACTTTGTTGGAGAGAATCAGCAAGCAATAGAATCAGCAATATCTTCAGTGGGATTAACACGTTCTGTTCTAGAAAAGTATCCGCATGAGCTTAGTGGAGGAATGAAACAAAGAGTTATCATTGCAATGGCCCTAATTTTAAAGCCCCAAGTAGTTATTGCTGATGAACCCACTACTGCACTTGATGTCTTGGTTCAGGCACAGATCATTATTTTGTTAAAGAATCTCAAAAAAAATGGACTTTCTATCATGTTAATTTCTCATGACTTGGGAATAATTTCTGAAATCGCAGAAAAAATAGGAATCATGTACGCAGGGCAAATTGTAGAGTTTGGTGACTCGGTAGACATTTACAAAAATCCAAAACATCCCTATACAGTCGCACTACTAAATTCCATCCCAAAATTGAATGATACAAAAAAAATTATTCCATTAAAGGGCAGTCCCCCCAGTTTGATAAATCCACCAACTGGTTGTAGGTTTTACGACAGATGCCCCCAAGCCATGGAGAAATGCAAGATAGAGCCACCAAAAGTTAAGACAGCATCGGGTTTTGTCATGTGTTGGTTACACGAAAACTGATTTTTAAAAAAAGATTAAGATAGAATATTTCTAGTTTCAGAATTTTTACTTGAGACCTACACCGTTGTAATAGGAGTTGTAAACTCTTAGTGCATTATCATAAGAAGTTACCTGCGCTTGAGCCAGCATTGCAGTCCTATCTCTTCCTTGTGTATCAGTAGGAGTATTCGTCAGACCATAATAATTTGATTTCAAGTATGCAAGATGTTTGTCATGAATTTCATTGAATATGAATATAGCTTTTTCAAGAGAGTATGCAGCCAGGGGAGCTAACTGACGACCGCCATGTGTCATCTCATTTGTAATCATTCCCGGCTTGTATACATATGGAGTTACAGTATTCACATATTGTTCAAGATTAACATATACTTGGTCGAGCTTTGCAAGTTGGCTAACCAAAGATGCTGCCTGGGCTTCTTGATCAATCATAGTCTTTTCTATTTTGGCTTGTCTGTCAAATGTAGTCATATCTGTAGAATCACCCGGAGTAAAATTGGCATAGTTTGCTTGAATTTTTATAAGTTCTGCCAATGTCTGGTCTGCTTGAACTAGTGAATCAGATTGCGCTTGACTCAGCATGACATCCCTATCTCTGCCCGTAGTATCAGTTGGAGTACTCGTCAGGTTTTGGTAACCATTAGCCTGAAGGGCCGCTATTTGTTTAATATGAATCTGGTCAAATTGCAATATGGCATTCTGTAATGACATGTTTGCCTGTTCAGCTAAATTCCTGTCTCTACCAGTAGAGTTAGTCTCAGTACTTGTAAGACCAGACCAATTTCTCTTGGACTGGTCCATATTTGCAAATTGATAATAAGTCATGTATTTTGCAAGTGCCTTTTTTTCTTCTATTTGTTGTCTTGCGGTGATATCTGACCAAGGATCGTCTGCAAAGACCAGATGATTCAGGTAAACAGAACCTGCGCTAAAAAGAAACCCTGTAATCAGAATACTGGCTAATAATTTTTGGCCCACGAAATTAACTCATATAAAGCCTTTTAAAACTTTGCGATATACGGGTTTTGACCTACTGATTGCTTGATAAAAATATTGTTTGTCAGCCCTAGAACGCAAAAATTTGATCGATTAAGAATGGGATCATAATGACTGAGATTGGGAGTTTTCATATTTGGAAATTATATCATTTCTTGTATTATCTAGTATCTAGTAGACCTAAACTCTCCAAACGCATTATCTTCATAAGATAGATAACCAGCCACTATTTTTCAAGACATGTCATGAACCGCTAGATTGGTTCGTGGGGAGCATCATGGCCTAAAAATCACGCATTGCCTTCAACAAAAACATGTCATAATCAAGGCCCTCTTGTATAGCAGTTTAACATTATGCCATTCATCCTAGGAAAATTCAAGTAAACTGCAGTCAATTAGATTTTACGAGATAATATTTTCAAGTATGACTTATTTTTCTAAAGTTTTATGAGTACCGTCACAAAATGGCCTATTTTTGGATTGTTGGCAACCACATGCAAAAACTGTCGTTTCTTTATCATATTTTATAACTTTAGGAGTTATTCCTGAACCTTTATGTGAACCATCACAATACGGGCCATTCTTTGATTTGCCACACATGCAAAATGCAATTGTTTCACCAGGCTTTATTTTAATTTCAAACGGATGATTTTGCCAGCCAGTCATAATGGAATTAATAATTGTAGGATATTAAACTATTTCCAACAAATCATAACTTTCTTTATTATCTACTAATTTATCTAACAGAATCACACATGATTATACAGTATGACTTTGGAACATAGAGTATACAAAAAACTTCTCGAGGTGCCGAAAGGAAAAGTCACAACATACTCTGAACTAGCTAAAGCAGTAGGATTAAAAAATGGTCAAAGAGCTATTGGCAGAATAATGAGCAAGAATCCATTTCCCGTAATAGTTCCATGCCATCGGGTGATTCTATCAAATGGAAATATTGGGGGTTACATGTGGGGTGAAAAAGTAAAGAAAAACATGTTATCAAAAGAGGGAGTCAAGATTGAAAACGGAAAAATTCTTGACCGCAAGATGATTCATAGATGGTAAGACAAGTACATCTAACCAAATTCTTGTATGTGAGATGATTTAATTGATAAAAATCAATAATCCAAGATAAGAATTATGAAGAACTCTCCAAATGAACAGCAGGTAAAATTGTTTTAAAACTTCCTAAGAAATAACAGTGTCATTATTTTGATGCCAACTTCTGACTTGACGGAAATTTAACTAAAGTTCTATCATTATTGCCTGTGTTTGTTCTATATGTTAACAAGCTGATGTTTCATCGAATTTCATAATCTTTTTTGAAATCAAAATCATCTATGACATGGTATCTCGTTTCGTACAATAAAGGTAAGAATGGTTATTCCTGTATTAAGGACTATAAATTTTATTATTCAATTGCTTGATATATTTGCAATCACATTACGAAACAATGGAGCCCATCCTTTCAGTCAAAAATTTAAAAAAATACTTTATCAAAAAAGGACTTTTGAGGACAAGTCAAGAAACAATACGCCCAGCGGATGACGTTTCATTTTCAATCAATAGAGGGGAGACTCTAGTACTAGCTGGGGAATCTGGATCAGGCAAGACCACAATTGCACGCCTGATACTAGGGGCATTAGAGCCAGATTCTGGCACCATAAACTTTGACGGTCAAGATATAACAAATCAAAAAGACGACCTAAGAAAGATAAGAATGGGCTGTCAGATGATACATCAGGACCCTTATGCATCCATCAATCCCAGAATGACTGTTTTTGATATAGTAAAAGAACCACTTGAGATTCACTCAATTGGAAACAAGGGTGAGAGAAATCATCTTGCATTGCAGGCACTCAGCCAAGTAAAGTTAGAACCCGCAGAAGAAATTGCATCAAAGTATCCACACATGTTGTCAGGGGGACAAAGACAGAGAGTGGCGATAGCTCGTGCCATTGTAACAAATCCCAAAGTAATCATAGCCGACGAGCCCGTTTCAATGCTTGACGTCTCTGTAAGAATAGGAATACTTGAGCTGATTAAGGAACTCCAAGAAAGACTTGGACTTTCTTTTTTGTACATAACACATGACTTGTCTACTTCAAGTTATATCGGTCATAGAATTGCAATCCTGTATCTTGGAAAGATTGTAGAGATTGGACCCATCAATGAAATAATATCAAGTCCACGTCATCCATACACTCAAGCACTAATAGATTCCATCTCAGAGCCTGATCCAAATAATATTCAAAGCGATAAAAAAATACGCATCAATGATCCATCAGATATCGATGTTTATCAAGGATGTAGATTTAGAGCAAGATGTCCTTATGCCATAGAAAAATGCAAACAAGAACCAGAACTTGAAGAAATATCAGAGAAAAGACACGTTGCTTGTTTTGTAAAGATAAACTAGTTTGCCACTTCAGATAAGCTAGAGATTCTATGCGAGACCACATGTGAAACTCCGTTTCTTGGGAATACACCATAAATCAGAGTGGCTTTTTTTACTACGGAATCTTTTAGTGAAACCATTATCATCTGACTTCCTTTTGACCTGTCTTCTAATATTGTGGCAAGTCTTTCAGTATTTAGCGCATCAAGATGTGCATCAACTTCATCTAAGAGATAAAATGGAGACGGTTTTAGTTTTTGAAGAGCCAACAAAAATGTAATTGCAGCAAGTGTCTTCTCCCCTCCACTGATTGATGTAGATTCTCTTTTTGGCTTGTTTGGAAATTGTACTAGGTATGAAATTCCAGAAGAGAATATGTCATCCTCGTTTTGAATCTCAAGCCATGCATTTCCTCCAGTCATCTTGCTAAATATTTCACGAATGTCCTTGTCTACTTTGTCATAGGACTCTAAAAATGTCTGGCGTTTACCCTTGTCTATCTCTTCTATGAATTTTACAATAGAATTTCTTTCCTCTTCTAGTTCATTCTTTCTTGAAGACATGGAACGGTATCCATTTGAGATTTCAACATATGTTTCAGGAGCCCTAGTATTCAGTGAACCTGATAGTTTTCTCTTTTCAGATTCAAGTTCAATTAGCATTTGATCAACATCAAACGATTCCAAAAGTGTATCATAACCATATGATTCCAGTGTCTTTCTGATTCTAGCTTCATTTTCTTCTAAATCTTTAACATCTCTTGAAATAGAATCAGATTGTCTTTCCATCCCGTTTACCTCCTTGCTTAGGACCTTTTCTGATTCGTGCAGGTCTTTCAACTTGGAATCATATTCTTTTAGGGTTGACACCGAAGTTCCAGACGTAGAGATGAGCTGCTGCTCCTTTTCTCTCAAAGTAACAAGTATAGAGTCTGCATTTTCCTTCTCTTTTGCAAGCGCTCTTGACTGGACTTCGATGTCATATTTCTCATGATTTAGAGAAGATTGTTCTTGTGACAAGAGTCTCACTGTAGCTTTGAGTGAATTTTCCTCATTACCAAGATTAGTCAGGTTACCAGATAATTCTCTGAACTGTATGGAGATTGTGCTGTGGGAAGACATTAGGCTTGAACGCTTTTCATTTAATGATGAGAGCAAGCTTGCCACTCTTGTCTGGCCTTCATCAGCATAATTTTCATTAGTTAAAGAAATGCGTTCCTCAAGGGAAGCCTCATAGGATTGTAATTTTGAGAGTGTAACCAAGATGCTATCTTCTCTTCTTCGCAATTGAGAGATTCGTAAAGTGAGTTGCTCTTCAGACAAGTTCAAAGTTTTCAATTTTACTTTGATATCAGTAAGACTAAGACCTACATTTGCAAATCCAGTCTCAGATGAATTGTATCTATTCTCAAGACTATCTGTTATCCTTTCAAGTTTTTTTAGCTGGCCCTTTTTATTTTGAATAAATCTCCTCAAGAGTTCAAGGGATTCCACCAATCCATCTACTGAGGTACTCAATAGAATAATTTTTGTAAGGTGAGAGACTTTGGAGTTTACATCAACTACCACCGCATTTGCATCAGCTTCAAAGAATTGTCCGTCAACTGTTACTGCCCTGTAACCCTTCATGGATAATTCGTATGCTTTATTCTTTGAATCCACTAGTATGATATTTCCGAAAATAAAGTTTTTAAGAGATTCAAATTTTTCTTCGCATTTAACAAACTCTGATAAAACTCCAAGAATTCCCTGCTCTTTATTGATTGATATCTTCGAGTCGGATATAGCATCAAGCGGAATTATTCTAATCTTTGGCAATTTTTTATCTTGGGCAAATTCTACCAATCCAAGCAAGGTTGCAAAATCATTTACAACCAAACCCTTGAGCCAATCCGAACCTGCTGCAAGCAAAGGCCTTTCATACTGCTTGTCCCAGGTCAATATCTCATAAACAAGACCTTGGATTCCAAGTCTCTTCGAGTCTTCTTTGAGTTTTGCAATGGAATAGTCCTCATGCATAACCTCTTTTACAACTTTGATCTTTGCCTCATATTGTGCTGCAGCTTTACTTGCTTTTTCAAAAATTATTGCAGTCTCCTCAATGTCTTTTTCTATCTTGGCACGTCTCTCACGTAGATTCCCAAGTCTTGATTTTAGTTCATTAATTGCTGTTTCATGACCAGCCCTTACTTGTCTGAGCTTCCTCTCAAGGCCTAGGAGATTTTCCTTCTCGTCAAGTATAGATTTTATTCTAGAGGAATTTTGCTCTACCTTGCTTTTAATGTCCACATTTTCTTGTTCGAGTTTAGATAACGAAAGTTTTGTTTCATGTAACGAGTCTGTAAGATGTCTTACCTTTTCATCAACTCTAAGCTTGTTTGTAGCAATCTGGGACTGTTGTTTTAGCACTTGGTTGGTTTCAGAGTCTACAGAAGCAAGTTCTTCATTTGTTGTCTTTCTGGTTTCATTAATTGCCCCAATTGAATTTTTTAGTTCTGTTATTTGAGTTTCCAACAAAGAGCGTCGCTCTTGCAATGTTGCAAGTTCTGACTGGATTTCTGGTAGCCTAGAATCTATCTGTGAGAGTCTTCTGGCATTTGTTGCAAGTTTACTATTAGCAGATTCAAATTGATGCATTGCTGATGCAAGTTCAGAGTCTATTGCGGCTTTAGCTTGATTGTAAACATTTACCTCATCCATGAATTTTTGTTTTTCTTCCTCAAGTTTCTTTATTTCGTCACGGAGTTGGCCATGTTGTTCCTCAAGTTTCTTTGATTCTGAATGGATAGCATTCAGGTTTTTTTCCTTTGAAATTTTTATAGATTCTATGTCTCGTAATTTATTTGAAGATTGGATTGCGTATAGTCTCTTTAGTTCTTTATCTAAAATATCAAATCTGAGTTGATCGTTTCTTTCCACCTCTAGTTCATCAATGCGTTTTTTTATCTCATCCATTCTGGCAAGTGCGATCTCTAGTCGCCTGTCTGCCTCATCGAGTTGTTTTAGCGACTCGAGCTTTTTTTCATCAAAATATGCAAGACCTACGATATCCTCAATTATCTTTCTCCTTTCTTCTGCGTTAAACTCAGAGATTCTAGTAATAGTACCCTGCTGTACAATGTTGAGCTTGTGAATACCGCAATTGGCCACCTCGAGGATGTCCAAGATATGATTTCTGAGGACCTTTTTTTGGTTTAAATAGTATAAATTCTCGCCATTTTCGTCCATCTCTCTGGTTACAGTCACAGTGTTAGAGTCCACTGGAATCCTTCTATCAGAGTTGTCAAAGTGGCAACTTACCCGTGCAATTTTGGCACCGTGTTTTTCATTGTCAACATCATGGAGTAATGAACGGAGTTTGTCCACTCTCATTATTTTAGGAGAGTTTTCACCAAGCGAAAATGAGATAGCATCAAGTATGTTACTCTTGCCTGAGCCATTTGCCCCAGATATTGCAACTAGTCCTTGTTCAAGGTTTACTATGGTATTTTTGTACCCAAATGACTTGAAACCAAAGATCTCTAGTTTGCGTATATAGACCAATGTATCAGCTAGCGAGTGAGCTGAAAATAACAGATTATTGACAAGTTTCATTGAGCTGCTGAATAAAAATTATAATGTGATATCTTAGCTGTCTCGCTTGCCTTCTACAAATTCTGTAAATGCTTTCTTTGCCTCATTATACGGCATCTGGATGGGGGGATGCTTGAAGCAATACGAGGAGATGCTAGTCATTGGACCTGAGAGCTTTCTATCAAGTGCAATCTTTAGTCCACGTATGGCATCAATCATTACTCCTGCACTGTTATAGGCGTCAATTACTTTGAGTTTAAGATCCAGTTTGACTGGAATCTTGCCAAAATATTTTCCTTCCAAGTTTATGTAACAGATCTTTTCATTATCTATAAAATCAACATAATCACTAGGACCAATCCTCATGGGAATGTCATAATCTGCCATTGCCTTTACTGCACTTGTCTTACTGATTCGCTTGTCCTCTAGTCTCTCCTCATCGAGCATATTGAAAAAGTCCATGTCACCACCAATGTTAAGCTGGTATGTTCCATCTATCTTGACACCTCTATCTACAAAGAGTTTAACAAGTGTTTTATGAACTACAGTTGCTCCGAGCTGACTCATTACATCATCACCTGCAAGTGGAAGCTTTTTCTCAGCAAAGGCCTGCTGCCATTTTGGCTCTGATGCAATAAACACTGGAATTGCGTTGAGAAATCCTATTCCTGCCTCTAGTGCCTGGCTTGCATAATGTCTTACAGCATTAGTGCTTCCCACAGGAAGATAGTTTACAAGCATATCTGCACCAGTGTCTTGCAGGATTTTTTTTACGTTAACGTCTGGCTCAGATGACGCAGTAACAACTCTGCTCAAGTGCCTTCCTAATCCGTCAAAGGTTGGACCTTTTTGTACAGTTACGCCCATGTTTGGCACTTCGGCTACGGTTATAGTATTATTTGGCCTTGCATATATGGCCTCAGAGACATCTTTTCCCACCTTGGTATCTGCAACATCAAATGCTGCTACAACCTCAATATCACCTGGCTCGTAACCACCCAAGTTAAAAGCTGTCAAGCCTATGGTATCATGATTATTCTGTGTATAGTATTTTGCACCTTGAATAATTGCAGAAGCACAGTTTCCCATTCCTGCTATTGCAATCTTTATTTTCTTACCCAACTTCGATAGCTACCAAATAATCCATCATATTAATTACTTGTGATTCAGAACAGAGGATTTTATAGCCCGAAATCGATTTGTGTTTCATGATAAAGCCTGGCAATCCGGTCAAGGATATTTACATCAAAAAAGGAGATAGTATAAACAGCATCTTTGATCAAATGTCAAAGTCAGGCGGGTTTGAGTCAAAAAATCTCGTCGATGGTCTTGATATTCTAACTGCCATGATTGAAGACAAGAGTTGCTTAAAGTTTTTCTCCTTTGTAGGAGCCATTGTATCAACAGGGCTCAGGGGTGTAATTGCTGACATGATAAAAAACAAAATGTGCGATGTTGTAATAACTACATGTGGTGCTTTAGATCACGATATAGCAAGACACTATTCGAATTATCTTGAAGGATCATTTACCATG
>JBGPGB010000031.1:0-10706 GCA_041483595.1 Nitrosotalea sp. | reverse complement strand
CAAGTTTTTCACCAATTTCTACAAAGGATTGTCTAGAATCTTTTTTTAGTATCTCAATTATTGTCTCATCTGTCCTGTCTCTAGACATTTCTTCTCAGTTCCTCCTTTGTTATTATCGTATCTAAAGTTTCTAAAGTTTTGTTTATGTCTGATTCTGATATCACTAGTGGTGGTAATAATCTTAGTATGTTTTTGCCAGAATAAAGTAATAGCAGATTGTTTGCAATTCCGTCAAACAGTATATCTTTTACTTCGAACTTCATCTCAACACCAATCATCAAACCCTTGCCTCTCACCTCTCTAATGATCTTGTGTTTTTCTTTTAGTCTCTCTAATCCTTCTCTGAACATCTTTCCATTCTTGTCTGCATTCTCAACCAGCTTGTCTTCTGTTAGAGCATCGATTGCTCCAATTCCTGCAGCACATGATAGTGGATTGCCACCAAATGTTGATGATTGTTCTCCTTTGTTAATTGTAGCCAAGATGTCGGGTCTTACTAGAGTCGCACCCATTGGTACACCTCCAGCAATACCTTTTGCAAGACACATGATATCAGGTACAGTATTCCAATGCTGGCTTGCCCACATTTTTCCAGTTCTCCCCAAGCCTGCTTGGATTTCATCAAATACTAGAACAATTCCTTTCTCATCACATAACTTTCTGACTTCTTGTAAAAATCCATCTGGAGCTACGTTGATTCCACTCTCTCCTTGTATTGGCTCTAGGATCACCATCCCTGTATCAGAATCTACTGTAGATCGTAATGCTTCAATATCTCCAAACGATGAAAAGCTTACCGTATCAACAAGTGGTTCAAAGGCTTTACGATATTTCTGACTAAATGTAACTGATAATGCGCCTAGTGATTTTCCATGATATGATCCGTTCATTGCAACCATTTTTTTCTTTCCTGTGAACTTGCGTGCAAACTTGATGGCAGCTTCTACTGCTTCTGTTCCACTATTGTTTAGATAGACCTGACTTAGACTCTTTGGAGAAATTTTTATCAGCTTTTCAAGAAATTCTTCTCTTGTCTTGTTGTATAGCGAGCTGTGTACTGTAATTATTTTATCAATCTGAGCCTTGATTGCTTTTACTACTCGAGGATTACAGTGTCCAACTAGCGCAACACCATATCCACCCATGCAATCAATGTACTCTTTTCCATTTACATCCCATACATGAGATCCTAATCCTCGTTCTATTGTTACAGGAAATCTCTGGTAGATATTCCCCATGAATTGATCTTCAGTCATTTTGATATCACCGTACAATTTTCATGAGCAATAGCCTCAGATATTGGGTTTTCCTTTTGACCGTTGGCAATTAATGCTTCTTTTACGCCCATCTCTAATGCTTCTGTTGCAGCAAGTATCTTTTTTTCCATTCCAAATCCAATCTTTGGCAAAATCTCCTTTGCTTCTGCAAGAGATAATTTTCTGACTAGTTTATTGTCCATAAGTAAACCATCTACATTTGTAAGAAATAATATCTTGTCAGACTGCATCTTTCCTGCAACATATGCAGCGGCTCTATCCCCATCAACATTTAGAAAGTCACATTCTTCGCTAATTGCTATTGGGGATATTACTGGAACATATCCTTGGTCTAAAATTGAGCGAATTAATCCTGTATTGATATCTTGAATTTTTCCTGTATAGCCTCCATCAATTACCATCTTGCGACCCTTTTCATTCATGACAATCAGTTTTTTTTTTCGCTCAGCCTGGATTATCTTACCGTCTACTCCAGAAAGTCCGACTGCATTAATTCCATGTTTTTGAAGCATTCCTACTATCATCTTATTTATTTTTCCAGACATGACCATTGTAAATATTTCTACAGTTTCCTTGTCCGTGTATCTGCTTTTGATTCCACCGGGGGATACAATGAATTTTTGTTCTTTTCCTAAAGCTTCAGAGATTCTGGTTACTTCTTTTCCTCCGCCGTGTACCAAAATGATTTTTTCTTTTTCTGAGACTTTCTTCAAGTCTGTTATGGCAGTAGGATGAAGACCATCTACCACACTTCCTCCTATCTTTATTGTAATCATCTTTCTACACGGGAGTTAGCGGAGTCTGTGCGATTCCGTCCATTTCATTGAATCCTGCCATGACATTCATGTTTTGAATGGCAGAACCTGCGGCACCCTTCATGAGATTGTCTGATGCTGAAAGAACAACGAGTCTATTGTTGTCTTCGTCAATATCAAATCCAATATCGCAAAAGTTAGAGCCTACAACAAACTTTGGATCTGGGAATTTGTAAAATCCTTTTTTATCTCGGATTAGTCTAATGAATTTCTCATTTTGATATTGTTCACGATACATCTTCCACAAGTCCATTTCACTAACTGGTTGCTTGAGAAATACATGGTTTGTACATAGAATTCCTCTTACAATGTCTACTGCATGAGGACTCATTGCTACTTTGATTTTATTTCCAGCTGCTTGAGATAGTTCTTGTTCAATTTCTCCGGTATGTCTGTGCTTTGTTGGCTTGTATGGTCTGATTACCCCTGACCTCATTGCGTGGTGTGTTCCTGAAACAGTTCCAGCACCTGCACCTGAAGAACCAATCTTTGAATCAACTATGATGTGTTCAGTATCAATGATGTTCTTTTTGATTAAAGGATACAATCCGAGAATTGATGTTACTGCCATGCAACCAGGGCATGATACAAGCTGAGATTTTTTTATTTCTTCTCTGTGAAGTTCTGGAACTCCAAAGACTGATTTTGATAGAAGCTCTGGATGAGGGTGTTGCCAACCATACCACTTGTCATAATCTGCAGGATTGTGCAATCTGTAATCTGCACTCAAATCAATTACTTTCATTCCCCTGTCGTATAGTGCTTTTACTATGTCTACTGCAGTTCCGTGTGGGACTGCAGTAAATACTAGATCACACTTGTCTGTTAATTTATCATAATCAAGCTCTGAAAATGTCATATCAGTAAATCCCTTCAAGCTTGGATGGATTCTGGAAATGTATTCTCCAACATATTGTCTTGAAGTTACCATTGAAATTTCTGCATGTGGGTGACTTACAAGCAGTCTGAGAATTTCTCCTCCGACATACCCTGATGCTCCTACTACCCCCACTTTCATTGATACTTTCCTACCAAAACATAGTATAATTTAAACTCTAAAATTTTTTTCAACTGTTACTATTATCGTATGATACAACTTACTGCATAGTCGATCATTTCTTTTGGTATATTTTTTTTGGCAACTTTTGCCAATCCTTTGAATTCTACCGTGTTATTTACTTCATGGACGACAAATCCTCGTTTTTCGTCTTCCATGACATCAATTCCCAAAATTCCTCCTCCTACTGCCTTGGATGCTTTCATGCAAATGTCCTCTAACTCCTTTGTAATTTCACATGCAATTGGCTCTGCTCCAAGAGCAATATTTGTCTTAAATCCACCAGTAGAGGTTCTATACATTGCAGCGATCAGTTGATCTCCTACGGATATGGCACGGATGTCTCTTGGTGGGCGACTTACAATCTCTTGCAAATAATAAATTCTGTCTAATGGTCCATCGTTGAGTTCTCTGACTTCAATTATTGCATCTGCTGTTTCTCTGTCTCTTAGAGGTACTACTCCTCTTCCCCAGCTACCTATGATTGGTTTTATCACTAGGGGATATCCTTCTTTATCTAGGGTCTCAATTGCTGCCTCGGATGAGAATGTAAAGTATGTCTTGGGAGTTGGTACATTATGTTTTTTTAATAAAAGTGAGGTTAACATCTTGTTTCCACAATTGTTTGCAACCTTGGTTCTGTTGATTACTGGAATATCTAAAAATTCAAGAGCGGCTGTAAAATGAAGACCACGAAAGTAACTAACGCATCTTTCTAAAACGACATCTCCAAAATCATAATCGTTTTTTTTACTTTCGGTGGTAAATTGGGTAATTTTTGCGTCGATCATCTTCGTATCATGTCCAAGCTCGATTGCTTTTTGCTCAAGCATTTTTTCTTCTAATCTTACTCTATCGAACACGATTCGAACTTTGGGCATTTACTCTCCCCAATCTTCGCCAACTTTCTCAGCATGCTTTAATTCACATGCGGTACCATTCTTGGAAGCAATCTCAAAATCTGCCCCACAATCAGGACATGAAACTATCTCTCCAATACTTGCGTCATCTGGAAT
This sequence comes from Nitrosotalea sp., assembly GCA_041483595.1. Taxonomy (GTDB): domain Archaea; phylum Thermoproteota; class Nitrososphaeria; order Nitrososphaerales; family Nitrosopumilaceae; genus Nitrosotalea. The sequence continues at coordinate 6,541 of JBGPGB010000031.1, read as the reverse complement.
TCTTATATTTGCATCACATTCTGGACAATTCATATTTGATCATTCACCTCTTTTTTAGTAATTTATTAGCTTCTGTTGATTGAAGCCCCCATAGCTCAACGAATCCTTTTCCAAGAGTTTGGTCGAAAGTAGATCCTGCTCCATATGTTGCCAAGTCATGACTGTACAATGAATATTCTGATTTCCTTCCGACAACTCTGAGGCTTCCTTTGAACATTTTGAGCTTGACAATTCCGCTAACCCTCTTCTGAGTAGCATTGATAAACATATCTAAATCCGCTTTCAGTGGATCTTGCCATAATCCAGAATATGCTAACCAAGCCCACTCTGCGTCAACCATCGCTTTGAATTTTAATTCGTGCTTTGTTAAAACCATTTTTTCAAGATCAGTATGTGCTTCAATTATACATGAAGCACCAGGTGTCTCGTAAACTTCTCTTGATTTTATTCCTACAACTCTGTCTTCAATATGATCTACAATTCCTACTCCGTTTGCGCCTGCTTTTTTATTGATATACTTGATTAGTTCAATTGATCGCATACGTTTTCCATCTGCTGCAATAGGAATACCATTCTCAAATTTTATTTCCAAGTATTGTGGTTTTTCTGGTAAATTCTTTGTCTTGACCCAAATGAATGCATCATCTGGAGGTTCTGAGAATGCATCTTCCATATCTCCTCCTTCTATTGCTCTTCCCCACAAGTTTTGATCAATGCTAAATTTTTTGGCAGCTGTATCAATTGGAATGTTATGTTTTTGTGCATATTTTAGTTCAACATCACGTGTGAGATTTAGATCACGTATTGGTGCAATGATTGGAAGATTAGAACCTGAACGATATGTGACATCAAATCTTACTTGATCATTTCCTTTGCCTGTACAGCCATGCGCCAATGCGGTCGCATCTTCTTTTTTTGCAATCTCTACTACCTTTTGTGCAATTAGTGGTCGTGCTAATGCTGTTGCAAGGCAGTATTTCTTTTGGTAAAGTGCATTTGCTTTAATTGCTGGAAAAATGAAACTATCTACAAATTCTTGTCGTGCATCAATGTTGTAATGTTTTAGAACCCCTAGACTTTTTGCTTTGGCTGAAATCTTTTTGAGGTTGTCCTCTTGACCAACATCAACCGTGACTGTTACAACATCAAGATTATGTTTTTCTTGGAGATATTTTATGACTACAGATGTATCAAGTCCGCCAGAGAAAGCTAGAACTGCTTTTCCTTTCATCGCGGTTTTCTGTGATCAGAATTTAGCATTTATCTTTTATGATCAACCAATCATTCCAGTTTTTGTTTTGAAAAAATAATCAAATTAGTTTTCAATTTATTATCTCAAGCAAATTAGTCCAAGCTAAAATTCGATCACTATTTAACCAATATGTTATAACGCTGTTATATGAAAATCATGTCCTATGCGACAATATTAGTTTCAACTATTTCTGAAATTAACGAGGAGATTTTCATAACATGACAAAACTTCAGGCCAAAAATATAGTAAAACACTTCGATCATAATGGAAATACTGTTGTTGCTTTGGATGGTATCACTCTAGATGTGGAAGAAGGAGACTTTGTATGCATAGTTGGGCCATCGGGATGTGGAAAATCTACCTTTCTAAATATTGTAGCTGGGCTTGAAACCCCCGACTCTGGAGAGATCCTTCTAAATGGAAAACCAATCTCTACCCCCGGTCCTGACAGAACAATGGTATTCCAAGAAGGCGCACTATTTCCATGGCTCAAAGTAATCGACAATGTTGAATTTGGATTAAAGATGGCAGGAATTCCAAAAGATGAACGTCGTGAGATATCTCATAGATACTTGGACATGATGCAACTCACAAAATTTGCAGATTCGTATACGTATCAATTATCTACTGGAATGAAACAAAGAGTTGCAATAGCAAGAGCTCTTGCAATGGATCCTGAAATTCTTTTAATGGATGAGCCTTTTGCAGCATTAGATTCACAAACTAGAGATTTATTATTAGTAGAATTACAGTTGATCTGGGAAAGAACAAAGAAGACCATCATATTTGTCACACATAATATTTCAGAATCTGTAATACTTGGAAATAAAGTTGAGATATTCAAGAACAGACCTTCAAAAATCAAAAAGGAAATAATAATTGATTATAGGAGACCAAGACTTACAGAAGATGAAAATCTTCAAAAATATTACCACCAAATTCTTGACGAACTAAAAAGTGAAGTCATTGCACAAACAAAGGATGAAATACAATGACTAAAGTAAATCCATTAAAAAAATCTCAACGTAATCTAGATGATGCCGCAAATGCAGTACTGTTAATAGCGGCATTCATTGGCGTATGGCAAATTGCATTTATCTCTGGAATATGGCCAAAGATTTCTCTTCCATCTCCTATGATGGTGGCCGAAACATTTTCAAAAATAATGTTGAATGGTTCTCTACCTGAAAGTATAGGTATAACCTTGGCAAGATTACTTGGGGCTTTTACAATATCAATTTCTCTTGGAACACTAATAGGATTTACAATGGTAAAATTCAAAGGCTTTGGAAAGACCTTAAACTCATTTTCAGCAGGACTATTATCTTTTCCTAGTATTGCATGGGTCCCATTTTCTATACTCTTGATTGGATTTAATGAATTTGGAATTATGTTTGTGGTGGTAATGAGTTCAATTTTTTCGATTATGATCTCAACATACAGTAGCCTCAGAAATATACCTCCAATCTATCTTGATGCTGCGCGAAATATGGGTGCAAAAGGAATCTCGTTATTTAGACACGTTATAATCCCTGCTGCTACTCCTTCTTTAATAATTGGTCTAAGACAGGCATGGTCATTTGCATGGCATGCTATAATTGGTGCCGAGATATTGATGTCGATTGTAGGACTTGGACATATTCTTTCTGTTGGAAGAGAATTTTTGGATATGAGTCAGATAATCACAAGTATGCTGACAATTTTTTCAATTGGCTTATTGGTTGATAAATTGCTCTTACACAAACTAGAAGATAAAATAAGAAGAAAATGGGGATTGGACCATCATAGATAAGTGAGTTAATGATGAAACCTGGGCCAAAGTTTGCAATTGCAGGAGGAATTATCATGGCAGTGATAATAATTTCATTAACAACGCATAATGATGTTAGATCAATCCATTCCGAGAATAGTTCATCTGATATTTTGAGAATAGGATATTTTGCTAACATAAATCACGCTCAAGCAGTAATTGGAATTGGTAATGGTGATTTTCAAAGGAATCTAGGAAATGTCAAGATTGAATCCCAAATCTTCAATGCAGGCCCATCTGCCATTGAAGCACTAGTTGCAAATCGAATTGATGTAGCCTATGTTGGACCCAATCCTGCAATCAATGGATATCTCAAAAGTGACGGTCAAGGACTTCGAATAATATCTGGAGCTTCAAGTGGCGGTGCAGTTTTTGTAATTAGAAATGATTCTGGAATTAATGATACACGTGATTTTGAAGGTAAAAAATTTGCGTCGCCTCAACTGGGAAATACACAGGATGTGGCACTGAGATCATATTTATTAACAAATGGCTACAAAACCTCTGAAAATGGAGGCTCTGTGACAATAATACCAGCCAATACTGCTGATATTGTTACCATGATGACTAAAAAAGACATTGATGGCGCATGGGTGCCAGAACCTTGGGGTACAATACTTGTTAAGCAAGCAAATGGAAAGATCTTCCTTGATGAAAGAGACTTGTGGCCAAATGGCAAGTTTGCAACTGCTATCATAGTTGCACGAACTGATTACTTGACCAATCATCCCGATGTAATACAAAAACTCCTAGATGCTCATGTCAAGGAGACTATATGGATTAACAATAACAGAGATGAATCAATCAAAATTTTCAATAATCAAATTCAGAAATTAACTGGAAAGACAATTCCAACTGATGTAATTTCTGAGGCCCTATCCAGAATGGAGATAACATATGACCCTGTAAAGTCATCCATTGATAAATCAGCTAATGATGCCTATAGTCTAGGATTTCTGGGTGACAAGAAACCTGATCTGTCGAACATATTTGATTTGGCGATTCTCAATAAGGTATTACAAAAACAAAATCTTTCAACTATCCCTTAATCTCTTTTTTTCTTCCAGATTATGACACTGATTATAGCTGCCGCAACTGGTATTATTATTAAAAGATAAATTCTGAAATTGCCAACTGGTAATAGTGGATGTTGCTCAAATCCTAAAATTGTGACATGCATTGTAGATTGTGGTGCTAGATTGAACGCAACATGCCAATAGCCATCTGGGTCTTTGCTCTGAAGAAACTCTATTGATTTTCCACCTTCTGTTACGGTATATTTTTGATCACTGGATTCTTCTGGGATCATAAAATTTACAAATCCTTTATCGGGGAAGGGATATCTTATGGTAAAACTAATACTCTGTGTAAAATCATCAAATTTTGCGTCATTTACATACCCTGAAGATACATAAGTGATGTATAATGGCTGGCCATTTCTTTGTAATTTGATTGTCTGTGTTGGATCTTCACCAAGTGCAAAACAGCTATAGTAACTAACCTTTGAGGCAAGTTGAGAATCTGGATACATAGAAAATGCAACCTTTTGACCTGGCTCAATTTTTTCAATTTTCTCAATGCTTTTACCAGTATCTAAGACCTTTCCATCTTTGCCATAGATCACGGCATAAACTCGTACTCCGTAGGCAGGAGAAGTATCATTGTTTAGAATAAAACCAGACGTATGACCATCTGGGTGTTTAATCAAAGTTCTATCATAGATTACATCAATACTCAAAGCATCATGGCCTGATGTGACAAAACTGACTTGGGGTTTTTCAAGAATTGCATTCTTGCTTTCTACTCCTAGTATTTTGATCTTAAACGGAATATCCTTTCCTGCATTCACAATTGACAGAGCATATGTCTCTGAAATCTCTTTGTCATTATCTTTGACATTAATTGTAATTGAAGGAACTATTGGTTTGTCCTCCGTATTCTTTACTGCACCTATGACTGTGTACACTCCATTGGAATCATAATATCCTAGAAATTCGTTATCTGGGATCCATACATTTGCAGATGCTGGGTGGGAAGAAATTATTCCAAGTCCAATCATTATAACGAATGTGGAAATCGTAGCAAGTAATCTCATCTGATAACACTCTCTTGGAGGTCAATCTTTAATTTTAATCTAGGTATTGATTTTCATCCTTGTTATTCATGATATGAAAAATACTACTTGTCTACTTGAGTTTGTGTAAAAGATTGAGTGCACCAGTAAAGTCATTTGGAGAACTCACTAATACACTTCCTGCAATCTTGTCTACCTGTTTTACAAATCCTGTCAAGTCTTTGCCATACTCTGACCAGTCTAGATTTAACATTTGAGCAGATTTAAGATTCTTCTCAGATGATACCAAAATGCAAGGAATCACCTTAAATCCCTGCGGTTTTAATTTATCCACAATTCTTGTGACTTGATCAATAGAACTTATGACTTGGGTTACAAATCCTTTTGGTTGGGCCTCTATTTTTTTATGCATCTTTTCAAAATCAGGGTTACTTGAAATGGAAAGGTACATGTCAATTCTCTTTGCAAAACCTTGTTCGTTGAACTGCTTTACAACATTGCTTGGAATGAGTCCAGAGTCTGTTGGACCGGATGGAGGTGAATCGCCTTTGAGAACTAAAACTCCATTCAAATCTAACAAAATAGCATCACATATGGTCTGCGTGATTGAGGTAAGGTTTCTATCTCTTACTCGAATACTTGCAGTTATTCTTATTTTATTGTTGGAATTTCTTATGAAAAATCCAGCGGTAATAGGTGAGACTCTAGGAATTCCAAGTACTGAATCCGTAAGATGGATTCCATCACATGCTTGACCGACTTTAGCAGCCCGCTCCTTTAGTTTTTCAACTGATTCAGATAGCTGGTCATGAGACAATATCGTATCTTGGATAACCTTTGGAGGATTAATCTCATAGATTATGGTCATAATTGACTGTCCTGATTACTTGATTATAACCTTTGAAGAAAATTGGCGTTATGACAAAACAAAACAGAATTAAATCGATGATAATCTATCTGAATTGTAATTGACAGAAAAAATTCCTTTAGATCAGTTGATGAAACAAAAGGTGGTACTTTTTGATGGAGCAATGGGGACAGAAATTCAAAAACTAAATCCAAAACCTGAAGACTTTCCAGGTGGTAAAGAAGGATTCAATGACGGATTGTCATTTACCAGACCAGACTGGATTAAAAATATTCATAGATCATACTTGCGTGTCGGAGCAGACTGTATTGAAACCAATACTTTTGGTTCAAACAAGCTAAAGTTAGAAGAATATGGTTATGGTGACCAGACACTTGAATACAACAAAAAAATTGCAGAGCTTGCAGTTGAAGTAACTAAAGAATTTACAGGCAAGTCTAGATATGTAATTGGTTCAATGGGCCCAACTGGTTTTCTTCCAAGCTCAAATGATCCATCACTTGGACAAATAAAACTAGATGAAATCCGAGAAGCATT
>JBGPGB010000030.1:0-10785 GCA_041483595.1 Nitrosotalea sp. | reverse complement strand
TATATCAGATCAAGAAGGACCCGCCAGTGCGTCAATAATTAGTTTAATTGCAGTAATTGCAAGTACAATAGTTACAAACATCCTAAGCTTTTTCTCATCAACACGTGTGGACAATCTACTTCCAACTATGCCACCTATGAAAGATCCTATTGAAAGCATCCCTGCCTCATAGTAATTAGGATGACCCAATATAGAATGCATTATCATGCCAGAGGCTGCTGCAAACATCAAGATGAATTGAGAGGTAGGGGCAGCCAATTTCATTGAGAGTCCTATTGCAACTACCATTAATGGAACAAAAACAGTACCACCGCCAATTCCAAACAAACTTGAAATTATACCGGCAAAGAAGCTTGCACCTATTATGAGAATCATGATTTGTTTTGATAAATTATATTCTTTTGATTCCATTTTTCTTCGCAAGTAAATGTAAACTCCTGATGCAATCAACACAATTCCAAACAATAATTTGAACAAAGGTGGAGAAACATCATCAGAGATATATGCACCCAAAATTGTTCCAGGTATTGAGATAAGTGCAAGTTTAATGCCAAGTGAGTAGACTATTCTTTTTTGTCTAGCATAGGATGCAGTAGATGCTACTGAATTACTAAAAGCTGCAAAAAGGCTATCACTTGCTGCAAGAGTAGGTGAAAATCCAAAAAAAGTTAACACTGGTACTACTATGAATCCACCGCCGAGTCCTATCATGGAGCCTATGATACCGGCTACAAAACCAAGTGGCAAGAGCCACAAATATTCAAGCAATGACAACACCGAGAGTTTCTACAGATTAAGGAGTCACGTCAACCTTCGTAAACCAAGATATGCAGTTAATTACTTGGAAACAAGAAGTTTCCACAGATAACCGCTTTCGTTTGTAGTAAGTTCAATCTTGAAATGCTTGTTTCCTAAGGGAATTACATGTGTGCTAGTAGTAGGTTGTTTAGTATTCAAATGAGAATCACGTAGCTTATCGACTAACGCTGATAAAGTGAGAAACCCATCAGGAGCTTCCTTTTCCCAGCATGGACATATAGTATTATTTACAACAACACCAAAAACAGTTTTTACGTCATCATAGTTGGTCAACATTGGATTAGACTGCAATGCAACCACTACAAGCCCTGGTACATCTGGCGAGCCCACCATGTTGACATTCCCAAGAAACCCCTGATTATCTTTGAGTTCAGTTGAGGTACAATACGTTACAAGAGCCTGTTTTTTTGGATCAGTAAGAAAGTTGCAATATTGACGAACATCAGTTTGACTACTCAATCGAATTGGTTTTGTCATATTGATATGATATGTTACCAAAGCAGATTTGATATCAGAATTAGCTTCATCATAAGAAAAATCAAGAAATGCAACTTGACCAGATTGCTGATTATCTCGATTTACCGCTGGGAGAATGTTAAACTGGGTAATGACAATAATAACTGCAGCTATGGCGGCTCCAAATATTCCCAAATAAACATACTTTTTCGACTTCACAAGATCATTCCTCTATAATGCTTTAATAAAGTAATCTTAGAATTCGTCAATCTTAATTAATACCAAAATATGTCTTGTGAATATTGCGAATAATATTATCTGGTTTTGGGGTTGTTGGACAAAGTTTTGCAAAACTCTTACTTTCTAGATCAGAAGATCTGTATGCAAAACATGGATTGAAACCGAGAATAGTTGGAGTCTTTGATTCAAAAGGTTCCGCTGCTTCTTCCGCAGGTCTTGATTTGAACAGATTGTTAGAGGTGAAGAAAAAATATGGAAACATAAGAAAATATCACAACAAGGAAAAAGATGCAAATGGTCTGGACATGATAAATGGAATGGATGCGGAAGTACTAATTGAGACCACTCCGAGCAACTACAAGGATGCAGAGCCTGGTATGTCACACATTGTAAGTGCGATGAAAAAAGGATTACACGTAATTACGGTAAATAAAGGACCGCTAGCTCTTGCATTTCCATCCTTAATTGAATTGGCAACTTATAATCAAGTTCAATTGAAATTTAGTGGAACCGTTGGAGGTGGAACACCAATCTTAGATTATGCAAAGAATAGTTTACGTGGAGAAAGAATAGTTTCATTTCAAGGAATCCTAAATGGTACTACTAACTACATATTGACAAACATGGCTGCTGGTTTAACATTCAAAGAAGCTCTTACAGATGCAAAGAAAAAAGGATATGTGGAAGCAGATGAGTCGCTTGACATAGACGGTTTTGATGCAGCAGCCAAACTAGTCATACTTGCAAATTGGATAATGGACATGAAAGTAACCATAAAAGACATCAGAAGGACAGGAATTAGAGATGTTTCAACTTCAGATGTTAAAAAGGCGGCATCCCATGATAGTGCAGTAAAATTGATTGCTTCTTGCGATAGAGAGTTGGTTGTGTCACCAAAAGAGATACCTCTTGACGATCCAATGTGTGTAAATGGTACTCTAAATGCCATCACATTCAATTCTGAGCACTCTGGTCAGCAGACAATAATTGGACGTGGTGCTGGAGGAATAGAAACTGCTAGTTCAATTTTACGCGATTTGTTAGATATAAGACAGGAAATGTCAAGAATTGAAATCACATAACATATCCAAAAGCGACATTTCTGAGGTCATGGATAAAATGATCAAACAGTGGCGCATCGAGTTACCAAAACCAAAGACACTGGTTTTACATGAACTTGACGATAATACCAGTTTGCTAACGGGAGATAATATAACAGCCATACGAACAGGAGAAATTTATCTGCCGTTTCTTTCAGAGATTAGCCTTCTGGATAAATTCCCAAAAGCAATTGTTGATACGGGAGCAATAAAGTTTGTTTGTAACGGAGCTAACGTTATGCGTCCAGGAATTAAAAAATTTACAGAGTTTCAAAAAGACGACATAATTTGCGTAGTTGAAGAAGCCCATAATAAATTTCTTGCAGTCGGAAAAGCAGTTGTATCTAGCGACGAAATGCAAACCATAACAAAAGGAGAAGTTGTAAAGAATTTACATTATATTTCTGACAAATATTGGGAAGCTGCTAAACTGATAAAGTGAATTAGTTTTCAGTAAATTCTCTTGTACCGTTCTTGTCAACAACAAGTACGTCAATTCCATCACCACTTGCATTATCTCTCATTATTGCAGATTTTATTGATTTGATTGCTAGTTTTACTGCATCTTTCTCACTCATTTTTGGTTTGAATTCTTGGTCTAAAACTCCGAGAGCCATTTCTGCACCTGTTCCTACTGAAGCATAATCATCAGGTAAAACAGAACCCAATGGGTCTAATGTGTAAATTACCGCCTCTCCGTCTACCCCACCAACTATAACTTGTGTTAAAAGCGGATAATATCTGCGCTCATACATTAAAGTTGACATCATTTTTGCTACTGAGTTTGGAGGAATCTCACGTTTGAGTTCCATCTTTCTAATCTTAGTCATTGCTCTCATCTGCATTGCAAGAACCTGCATATCTGCCACCATGCCAGCACAGCATGCACCAACAAAGTCAGTAATCTTGAATGTTTTCTTAGTAGTCTTGCTTACTACAAAATTTCCATATGAAATTCTTCTTTCACTTGCCATCACTACACCGCCGTCATATGTAATACCGACCGCAGTGGCTCCTGGCATGTACATGTAAGCCATGTTTGAATTGCAAAATGAGCACAATAAAGGCCTTTCTGTATGATCATTCATAGATCAATTATTCGGAGGCAAGAGATCAGTAAATTCCCAGAATTCCTAACTCTTCAAAAATAGTATTTGATAAAATCTACTGAGATGCAAAATTCCGTATTATTTTACATATGCATTTTGTTGTTTTCTTCAACAAGTCAATCCTTGTAAATTCATTTGGTGAATGAATTCTTGAAAAAATGTATGTACTACCTATTGCAATACAAGGGGCGTTTAAGAATTTTACAAATGAGAACATTGGACCTGTTCCTGCGGAAGAGACACTGATTATTGATGTCCCAAAGGAATCATTTGCTGCCTTCTGTACTGTTTTAACGAAAGGATCAGAAATCTTTGTCCTAGATGCAGCCTCGCCATGAATCATCTTGACTTCAATATCACCAAATCCATTTTCTTTAAGATGTTTTTTTAGTCTAAGTAGTTGCTTTTGAGGATCCATTTTTGGAATTAACCTAAAATCAATTTTCACCAATGCTTTTGAAGGTAAAACAGTTTTTGCACCAGGCCCTTCATAACCAGATGTAAATCCCGCTATGTTGCACGTGGGCTCTCCGACAAGTGCTTTTTTTATTGCTATGCCTTTTTTATTTCCGACAAAATTTCCTATACCATATTCTGTCTTGAATGAATTTTCATCAAATGGTTCAGAGGCGATTATCTGAAGATCTTCTTTTGTAAATTTATCTACCTCTTTGTACCAATCTTTTATCAATATTCTACCATCAACATCACGAAGTGTCTTTAACGCTTCAACAAGTCTCCAAGCTGGATTTTCTATTAGCACTGCCAAGCTAGAGTGCGCATCACGTATTGATTCTATTTTAGACAGTTCAACATAAAGTAAGCCCTTCATCCCAAGACTGATTATCGGTCTATCTTTTTCGTCCACATACCCAAACTCCCAGATAACTGCATCACACGACAACTTCTTTTGGTATTTTTTTAAATAGTCCTCAATGTGTACACTTCCAATCTCTTCTTCTCCCTCTATGAAAAATTTTATGTTGCAAGGAACATCTCCGATTGTTTTCAGAAATGCTTCTACTGCCTTTATTCTTGTTATTAGCTCACCCTTGTCATCAGAAGAACCTCTACCGTAGATCTTATTTCCTTTAATTTTTCCACTGAACGGTTTGTCGTCCCATAGTTCGAGAGGTTCTTCTGGCTGTACATCATAATGATTATAGAAAAGTAGTGTCTTGTCATGATTCTGTTTTGATTTTACCTCGCCGTAGATTGCAGGAGGAATTCCTTTTCTGATACGAAGTATCTCTGCTGGTATACCAGATTTTCTCATCATTTGAACAATTAGTCCAGAGCATTCCTCAAGTCCCAGATTTTTTGCCGAGACGCTTGGTTGTTGTATCAACATTTGTAAATCAGAAATAAGCCTAGAAAAATTCTTGTCAACGTAATTTTCTTGCATAAGTTATTTCACTTTATCAAATGGTTTCATTGCATATGGTATAAAATCCAATAGATCAGTAGCCACAATATGTAAACCGTATTTTTTTTGTGCCAAATATCCAGCCTTTCCATTAACAAATACTGCTGCAGATGAGGCTTGCACAGGATTTTTATTTTTTGAAAGCATTGACGCTACCACGCCCGATAGTACATCGCCAGTTCCTCCCACAGTCATGGCAGCAATATTTTTTGGATTCAGATACGTTTGATTTCCATCAGATACAATGTCTGTTGGGCCTTTTAGCAATATGGTTATGCCATTCTCTTTTGCATACTTTTCAACCATAATGGTTCTCTGTTTTACATTATCTGGAGGCAGATCTCCAAATAATCTCCTAAACTCTCCCGCATGTGGAGTAACCACTACTTTTTTGTCTTGTATATCTGGAAGAATTTCTGGTACTAGACAGCTTGCATCAAGGGAGAGCATAACTGCTCTATCTAAAAGAGATTTAATCAGAATTTTTATTGCTTCTCGGTCTTGAATTCCAAGACCCATTCCCATAGTGGCTGAATCCAATTCTTTTGGTATTATACCAAGTAGTTTCTGCACTGAGCCTCTGGTGAGTTTAACATCAACTAGCGGTATAACAATAAGATTTGGAGAGAATGAGCGCGTCGACATTACATTGATTTTTGGAACACATGTGTATACCAGATCAGTTCCTGTTCGTAATGCTGCAATAGATGACAATATTGGAGCCCCGTGATAGAGATAATTCCCACCAAGAACTAGCACCTTTCCATTATCACCTTTCCTAGATGAAGATCTTCGTGAGGGTATGAAATTCCCAACAATTGAAGATTGTAGAATTTTTGCCAACAGTCGTTTTATTTTTTAAGAGCTGATAAACTTTCGTCTTCAGAAGACTCTATCTCCTCAGCCTCAATTTCTGGCTGTTCGATAGGTGTCAATATCCTGCGTAAGCTTGCAGGTGTTGTAACCTTTCTTGCAAATGCCACATATGTGGTATGACCTATAGCTCTAAACGAATGTCTTGTCTTACCATCTCTTGCCTCTATAGTTCGTACAATCTGCTCTGTACATTCTATATCAAAGAAATCATTTTGTCGTAATACAGCTGCAAGTTTTTCTAGCTGATTCATAGTAGGGCATATTGAAACAAATGCACCGCTACCCTTTAGCATCTTTCTTGCTTGTGGAACTACGACCCAAGGATCTCCAAGATCAACAATAACTACATCTGCATCTTTTTGTGGCATTTTTTTGGCAGTCTTTATGTCAAATTTTTCCATTGTCACATACTTTGAAACTCCTGCCTTTTCGATGTTTTTTCTTGCGATTGCCATAAAATTTTCGTCTACATCATAAGTGTAAACATGACCTTTCGGTTTTACTATACTAGCAAGAAATGTTGTAAAAGATCCACTTCCTGTACCAATCTCTACTATCTTTTGTCCACTCTGTAGTCCAATTCTTGCTGCGATAAATCCCAAATCCTTTGGATAAACTATCTGAGTACTACGCTGACTTTTCATCACATAATCATAGATGGTAGGTTCGAGAGCATAGATTATCTTACCCTTATTAGTTTTGATTGCAATACCATACGGCTTTCCTATTACTTTTTTATGATCTATTATTCCGACATGTGTATGGAATTTTTGTTTTGGTGCAACTTTCATTAGCCATTTTTTTGTATCATTATAGAAAAACAACACATAGTCATTTTGTTTTATTTTCCTCACAACTCAACCTAATTAAATACGGATAAATAGCTTCACTCTAGAAATTTCTCAATCATACCAATCAGTTTTTAGGTTCTTCTTTAGATTTAGATTTTCTTTTAAGTAATCTTCCAGATATGACAGATGTCACCCAGAATCCTACCCCCGCCCAAACCATCCCTTGAGATACCGCAAACATTCCCCATACGGTGAAAACTAGACCAATAGCAGCAAAGATTACAGGAATTGTCGCTTTTTTGGATACCAATTATTTCATCTCACATTCTATTCGGAGCATCAATTCCAAGAAGTTGCAATGCCTTACCAAGTGTTTCCTTGAATGAATAAACCAAACAAAGTCGTGCATTAATTAAAGATTCAGAATCCGCAGTCAATACCTTGACATGTTCATAGAATGTGTTGAAAGAGACAGCGAGGAGATAACAATACTTCGCAATTACTTTTGGGGATAGATTCTTGGCTGCATCTTCCACCTGTAAGTCAAACTTGCCAATAATTTTAGCCAGATCTTTTTCATAGACAGTCTGTATCTGATCAAAATTCTTTTCAAAGTCAGGATCCTTTCCTGCTTTTTCCAGAATTCTCATAGAACGTGCATATGCATATTGGATGTATGATCCAGTATCCCCTTCCAAGCTTAGAGATTCGGTCAGATCAAAAGTAATAGTTTTGTCAAGATCCTGTTTTATCATAGTGTAACGGAGTGCACCGATTGCAACCTGTTCAGATATCTTGATTAAACTCATTTCATCCAATTCTGGATTCCTTTTCTTTGCTTCTTCAAACGTCCTTGAACCTAAGACATCCAAAACATAATCAGCACTAACATAGATTCCCTTTCTTCCAGACATTTGAACTGACTTTCCTCCAGTATCAAGATCTAGAGTCTTTGCAGTATCTGGACTAAGAGTCACAGATTCGTAACCCAGATGAATGTAGGAGTCTGGTTTGGATTTAAAATCAGACATTATTTTTGTAATAATTTTCTGTAATCGTGACTGTCTAGAATCTATAACTGTAATCACTGTGTCCCCACTAAAATTCAACTTCGTTTCCTTACTCTCAAGCGTAGTCTGCCACAATACTCGACCTGTCTTTTGTACTGTATAGTGTTTATAGTAAAACGGATCTTCTAGAATTCCAAGCTTCCATGCAGCATACGGTATATCCTTTGCTACATAGGTAGCAGTTCCATTACTTCTTACCAGAACCTTGTCTTCCTCAGATTCAGCTTTTATCACCCAACATCCTGCGTGTTTGCCTTCTTTTTCTAATTCTGTAATTCCCATTGATTTCATTTTTTCAAATGCAATAGACCAAAGATTAGAGTGAACTATCTGTGATTCAAAGTTAAGACAGTCATATGTGACACCAAGACGCCAGCAAGTTTTAAGCTGCTCTTCTAGAACCCGTCTTGTTATTTCATCGCCAAATCTAGCTATTTCAGATGTCCCTTCCTCAAGTTCCTGGAGAACTTGGGTCCTTAAATCTGCAAGATGTTTGTCAGTTTCATATCTTTCAGTGATGTTGACGTATACAACATCTCCACAATAATGATCAAACTTTTGGCCCTCAGGAGATTTGTTAGAATATCCACCATACTTGAAACCTACAATAATATCAGCTACTTGAAGTCCAGAGTCATCTACATAATTTAGAACACTTACATCATAAGATGCTTTATGAAGAATTCTTGAAATTGTGTCACCTATTATGATATTTCTCAAATGGCCCACATGAAGTGCTTTGTTCGGATTTACACTAGTATGTTCAACCACAATCCTAGAGTTTTTACCAAGATCTACAGTACCATAATCAGATAACAATGAAGCATGAATTACTTTAGGAATAAACAGAGAGTAATTTGCAATAAAATTAAGATAACCTGAAACATGTGCAGAACCTTCTAAGACGTATTTTCCTAGATTCTTTTTGTATTCTTCTGCAAGTGTCTGTACAATATCAAGTGGTCTTTTTTTGAGTGCCTTTGCCAACAAAAATCCAATGTTACAACTGACATCTCCAAATTCTGGCCTGGATGCCTCAGATACATCAAATTCTGTTTCAGGATATCCAAGTCTATCACATGCTTGTTTTACTCCCAATCGAATTTCATCAAAAAGTAGTCTCAGAGTCATTATATCATTCTGCCAATAGATTTAATTGAATTTTTTCAAGTGCCTCAATAACACCATCCCCAGCATGCCCTGCAACAGATATTGTTGCCTGCGACCGTACCTCAGCAGGCGCATTTCCTAGTGCCACGCTTACTTTTGCCAATTTGAATAATGGAACATCAGTTTCACTGTCTCCAATTGCGATAACATCTTCTTTTTTTGCTGAAAACATGTTCATCACCTCAAGAAAACCTTGTGCTTTATCCACCCCTTTTGAGTTGATGTGATATGCGTATTGGCTGTCAGTTAGTTGTACGTCAAAATTATTATCTGCAAAAAGTCTCTTGCCTAAATTTACATCAAAATTTCTTTCTAGTACCACTTCAGTAATACGCGGAAAAACTGACTTTTCTACCACCTCTGGAATCTTTGTTTTAAGAAATTCAAAAGCCTTGATACATTCTTGCTTATTTCCAATTAGTTTGTGTTCATTAGGACCTGAAGTAATTATGCCACCATTTTCACCTACAGCAATTCTTGTTGTACCTCCAAAGACGGATAATACGTATGCTTCAATCGAGGATCTTCCAGTCACATAGATTACCTTATGTCCAAGTTTTACAAGATATCTAAGAGCGGCAAGTGCGTCAAGATCAACCCTGCCACCTTTGTTATCAGTTATAGTTCCATCAATGTCTACAGCGAAGATCTTTGGTTTCACTAAAATCATATATAATGTAGGGCATAATAACTGATAACGTCTACAAACTTGCGGTCTTTATTATACAATGAAATTCGTAACAAGGGATCTTGGAAGATCATGTGAGTTATTTTGATAGTCAATCCATATCAAATCAGCTAACTGTCACAACTAATAAGACAGAAAAAACCAAGAAAGTGCTCTGACCTACCTTTCCATCATGGAAAGGTCTAGTGAATGCGTGTAGAGCCGAAAATCCATATCCACCTATAATGAAAGCAATACTAGCATTTTCATAAAATTGGACTATGAAACGATCTTGTATAAAGACGATAGGCAGTGTGAATAGATATTCCAGTATATTCTATCGAAAGTATAGCATAACTAGAGTAATAACTAAAGTGTAATTTGTTAGAAAGATCTGAAAAATGATTACGCATTACTGTTTAATTGCGCAAATTGCTACCGGTGTTATCTCGATTGTGGCACCATCTTGAGGCACAAATCCATCAACTAACCATTTCTTAGCCTTACAATACTCGTTACCCATATTTTTACCGATATCTTGAGACAGAACTCCATCAACTATCCATTTCTTTTCGTCTTTTTGAAAACCATCTGGCATATCTACTTTAGTTAGATTCGAAAATTCATGATTAGAATAAACTCCACCACCTATGAGGACATCGTGGTGGTCGCATTCCGCAGTTGACACATATGATTCTCCCGGATGAACAATCATTGTATTTCCATATCTCTCATATGTTTTCAAATGATGTTGAGGATCTCCTGTGTAATACGGTAAGTTTAAGGTAATTTTGTCTTGATGGACACTTTGTTTTAATTGATACATATGACTCGGCTGAATATTTTGGGCTGGGTTTGATGATAGTTCTTGGGCATCTATGTTTTGTGAAGTCATAAAAATGACTATAAGCAATCCAAAAGAATATGTGAATATCATTCCAAGAATTTTCTTATTTTTCATAGTAACATTTCCCCACAAATCAAAGTCTCATACTCCTGAAAATGCTTTGTCAAATCTATAATACTCTGTAACAAGTTTAACAATTCCATATCTGTCTTAT
>JBGPGB010000029.1:0-10867 GCA_041483595.1 Nitrosotalea sp. | reverse complement strand
CCCCATTGGTTTTATCTCTTCACCTGCAGCTAGGTAATCTGCTTTTACTTTAGGATCTGATGCTGCTTCTGCAAGACGTCCAGAACCCCAAACTAGGTGATAATTTTCACTTAATGGATCTTTGAATTTTTCAACCACGTGGTGATTGTTTGGAAAGTTAGGATCTATTGGCATATCATCTGAAATTGTTGTTACTTATTTAAAGTGTGTACAAGATAAATTCATATCGTTCACAAATTGCTCTAGTTTATTGGGAATTTTCAAATATGATGTATATAGAAATCCTAACGTAGGGATCTATGCCAAGTGTAACGATAAGTTTGTTTTCATACCAAATGGATATGCTACTACAAAAGCGGAGAACCTTGCAGAACTTTTAAAAACTGATTATGTTTTTACCTCAGTTGCAAATACAAGATTACTTGGACCATTAATGGTTGTAAATAACCATGGACTGTTACTTCCCCGTAATTGTTATGAAGAAGAGATATCTCATTTGAAAAAATCAACTGGACTTAATGTTGATATCCTAGACACAAAGCATACAGCAATAGGAAATTTAATTTGTACAAATGATAAAGGTGCAGTCATGTCTCCACTAATTCCAGCAGAATACGTCAAGAAAGTGGAGGATGTATTAGGAGTAGAAGTGATAAGAAAAAGAGTTGCAGGATATCATCAGACTGGTGCAATGACAGTGGCAAATTCTAAAGGTGGAATTATTCATCCCTCCACAGAGGAGGAAGATATCAAGATAATATCGCAAGTATTAGGCATAGAATTAGAGCCAGCAACCATCAATGGCGGATCACCTTATCTTGCTTCAGGCATACTTGCAAATAATAATTCGTTAGTTGTGGGAGGTCTTACAAACGGCCCCGAGTTTGTGATGCTAACTAAGGCTTTTAGAATTGAAGACTAGATTTTGGATCATTTAACATAACATCTATCTTTACCTGTTTTTCTGAGCCGTTTTTCATATTTCGGATTATAATGAAATTATCAGCATATTCCTTTGGAGCTACTAATATAACATATTTTGAGTCGGAGGCAATTTCCATCTGTTTTTTTAATGATTTTCCAGATATATCCACGTCAGTAGGAATACCTTTTAGACGAAATTGTGCCACAATGCCGATTGCAATTTTTTTCATATCATCATTGACAAAAACTACAGATATTCGTTCTTCCTTAATCTGGGACGATACCATTTGTTTTTCTAACAATAGCATAATTCGCTCCACTCCTCCAGCTGCACCTGTAGCACCAAGATCATTTCTTCCAAAGGCTTTCGTCAAAGTATCATATCTCCCCCCTCCTACAAGTGCTCCTACCTCAAAGTTTCTTTCAAATACTTCAAAGACTATTCCAGAATAGTAATCAAGGCCACGCACTATCCCAAAGTTAATTCTAACATTATGTACACCACGATTTTTTAAAGTATCAAACAATTGTAAAATCTTGTCCCAATTTTTTATTTTACTTACATCAAACTCTTTTTCTATTTCTTTAGGAAGCCCCCTGATCTCAGAAAATTTAAGAATTTGTTCTAACTCAGATACAGCATACCCTTTTTCATGATATTCTTCAATTATATCCTGTTTTCTCTTTTTTTGGATCTTATCAACAGCCCTTAGAATATCACCAATTACATCGGGTGAATCAGATTTGAAAACATTTCTAACATATGATTCAATAAGTTCTCTATCACAGATATCAATTACAATATTTTGGAGTCCCAGTTTTGTTAGAAATTTAGATGTAAAGTCAATTATTTCAGCATCTGACTCTATGTTTGATTCTCCATAGATTTCTATATCCCATTGATGAAAGAATCGGTATCTGCCTTTTTGTGGTTCATCATAACGCCAAACACCACCAAATGTTGAAATCTTAGCTGGCAATCGCATTGACTTTTGAGATGTTGCATAACGTGTAAGACCTATTGTAAAATCAAAACGTAAGGCTACTTCACGATTTCCTTTATCAGTAAAATAATAGATTTCATTTTTTATTGATGGACCACTCTTTGTCTCTATTACAGACAGCAACTCAAGTGGAGATGACTCCATAAATTGAAAACCAAACAAATTTGATGTCTCAATGAATTTCTGACGTATGAATTCAATTACGGAAGTTTCCTTTGGTTCTATATCTCGCATACCTCTTGGAAGTTCCAATTTCAAAACTCATTCTTTTTCTAATGCATTTAGACTTTCTGATTACAAAAAATCATAGTTAGAATAAATTATTAGTGTACTCCATACCTATCAATCCATGACTTATCGATATCTAGATCATATGACAGATGCATTCATCGAAGTAACTGGAAATACAATAGATGAGGCCTTTGAGAATGCAGGTGTATCTGTGGTAGACACAATTCTTGATTTCAAATCAGTTGAGAATAAAGAAGATAGAAAAATAGAGATTAAAGCAAATGACTTGAAAGGTTTACTGTATAATTGGCTTGAGGAAATAATTATTCTCACCATAACAGATGGATTTGCAGGAAGAACATTCAGTGTAAAAATCACAAAAAATGACGTGTACCATCTCTTAGCAAAAATCAGTGGTGAGGAAATTAATTTTGAAAAACATCATTTCAAAATGGAAATCAAGGCACCAACGTATCATCTTATGGAAATTAAAGATGAGAAACAGGTATTGATGCGATTTCTTCTTGATCTTTAAACTAAATTAGGTATCAGACATATCATTAGGGTTAATATTTTCCTTATTTTCACAACTCATATCTCTTGTACCTAGCACTCTGATATGGTGTACTCCATCGTCCTCCTTTTTATGTATGCAAAACTTGTCAGGTACGTCAGATATTCGGAGATCATAACGGGCTATTTCTTCCTCATCCTGCATCTCATTGAGCATCCTTTCCAATTTCATAAAAAACCTAGCAGCTTCCAAATCATATTCTCCTGTCATGTATCATGTACATTAATTGTGTAATTTAAGACTGGTCTGCCAAAATTGGAAATTTGTTTAACAGTAGAAAATGGCTCAGGTTAATTCTATTAATTGATGTTTTATATTGTATAAATATACAGTAGAAAATACTTTCTAAAAATAGTATCAAAATTAAAAATCTATTCGTTATATCTGATTTTCATGCAATGTAGACTAAATTATTAAATAGGTTTTATCTATAATTTATCAGGTTTGGTAGACGAAGAATTAGAAAAAATTATGAAAAAGAAATTAGAGGAGATGAAATCACGTAAAGAGCCAGAGATTCTTGAACTCGTTGATTCTACTTTTGACAAAGCCCTAGTTGGTGATACTCCAGTAATCGTAGATTTTTGGGCTACATGGTGTGGTCCATGTCAGTTTATGTCACCGATCTTTGATAAAATTGCAAAAAAATTCAAGACTATAAGATTTGCTCGTGTAAATGTTGATGAAGCTCCAGGTATATCTCAGAGATACGGTGTATATTCAATTCCCACATTCATTGTATTCCTCAATGGTGAACCTATTGACAAGGCAATGGGAGCAGTGGGAGAACCAGGCCTCAACATGCTTGCTCAAAAATATTCCTAGTAAGCATAAAGAGGATTAATCTTTCTCTGAATTTCTATTATTTCTCTGAGTACTTGAAATTCCTCAGGACTGAGCTTGTGGGAGAATGTTTTCAGTAATAATTTTGCTTCTGGAGATGGCGGGAAAGAATAGAGAACTTCTTCTTCAGATATTTGTCTACCTATTGTTACATTCTGAATTGAAACAGCTACTTCCTTGCCTTTTTTTGCAATATCAACGCTCTTGCCGTTATCCTGTATTTGATGTACAACCCCAATTTTTCTACCATGCGAATTCATAACAGATATTTTTTGTTTCAGCACACCTGCATCTACAAGTACTCCAAAAACTGCAGGATTATTTTTTCTAAATACATAACCTTTTAGAAATGTGAATTTGCATATGGGTGTAAGTTCTTGAAAAATAGCATTCTCTTCATTTGCAGTGTCGTCTTGGACCCAATTGACGTAGTTATCAATCAAACTGTAAATTACCTGATCATGGAAAATCTTAATGTGACTAGCCTCTGCCTCTTCTTGAGCATCTTGTAAAATCTTTACATTGAATGCTATTATAACACCCAAATGTCTGTCATGCTCTTTTATCGCCAGCGCTTCCATGACATCTCGTCGTGTTACTGGTCCAATATCTGCCATGGATATGGATATGTTTTGCCTTTTCAACATTTCAGTTAAAGCTTCTAGGGAACCAATTGTATCACACTTTAGAATTACCCCCTTTGTATCAGTTTTGATAAATACAGATTTCATCTCTGACTCGATTAATTTTTTGAATTCTTCAATCTTTGATTCATCAGTAGTAGCATATACTGGACTTCCAGGAAGTGCACCTTCGAGATCTGGTGATGCAATTTTTATGCCGGCAGCTGCAGAGACTTCATTTACAGATCTAAATTTATCTCTAGGATCACGCATCTCATCAAGCGGTTTTGGAAGAAGTATTGCTTTTGGTTTTGTGATTATTACTGAATCTCGTTTTGCAATTAGAATAGAGTCGCCTTTTCTCAGAGTACCATCAATTAAGATGATGTTTGCAGTCATCCCAAGGCCAATCTCTTCCTTGACCTCAAGAACAATGCCTCTTGTCTGTTTCTCAGTCTGGTCCAATTTTTTTTGCATGTGTTGTTGTGTAAGTCCTACCAAGACTGCCAGTAACTCAGGTATTCCTTCTCCGCTCCTGGCACTGACTGGAACTATTGCTACTTCTTTTAAGAAATCCTTAACTCTGTAGAATGCCTCCGAGTTGAATCCGAGAACGGACAATGTTCCTACCACATTATACAACAACTCATCAAGTGCTGTTTGCACAAATGGATCCTGTTCTTTAACTGATTGTGAAATAAACTGTGATGTAGGTTTTTTTTTCCATCCAGAAACCATATCTACTTTATTCAAAGCTATTACAAATGGAACTTTTCTACTCTGTAAGATTTTTAGACTTTCATTAGTCTGCGGTTGAAAACCTCGGTTTACATCTACAACTAAAATTGCAATATCTGCGGCAGAACCACCCCTTACTCTAAGATTTGTGAATATTTCATGCCCCGGTGTATCAATAACAAGTAAACCCGGGATTTCTTGATTTCCTCCTCCCATTTTTGCAAAAAGAGGTCCGCATACTTTCTTTAATGTCTCCGTAGGAAGAAAACTTGCACCTATGTGTTGTGTAATCCCTCCAGCTTCTCTTGCTTGTACACCAGTACCTCGGATCTTATCCAATAGCGATGTTTTACCAGAGTCTACATGACCTAGAACTGCTACTATGGGCTGTCGTATTTGCAACCTCTTTCACTTGAATACCACAGCTTTTTCTTTTTCAAAACTTTCTTTAGAATCAGAAGCATGGATTATGTTATCTGATATACCTAGTCCAAAGTCTCCCCTTATTGTTCCAGGTGCAGCATCAAATGATTTGGTTGAACCTACCATCAGTCTTGTTGTTGCAATTGCATTATTTCCTTCAACAATAGCAGCAACTACCTTTCCTGATGCGATAAAAGTGACTAGCTCTCCAAAGAATGGTTTTGAATTGTGAATAGAATAGAATTCTTCTGCCATTTGTTTTGTAAAAGTAAACATTTTCAGGTTCAAAATATTAAAGCCTCTGTGCTCAAATCTAGAGATAATATCTCCCACTAGCTTTCTTTCTACACCGTCGGGTTTTACAATGAAAAGCGTCTGTTCAGACATTTACTTTTTGACCTTTATTCCGCCCTTTACATATTTGTTAGTCCACTTTAGTCTTCTTGGATCACGTTTTAGGACTAGCATGTTCTTCTTACATTTTGAAGAACAAAACCAGAACACTGAGCCATCATTTTTTACAAGCATAGTACCCGAACCCTTTGCTACAGGCCTATTACAAAAACTGCAAGGTTTAACAAGAACACTCATTGTTTATCACTTTATTTTTCTCGCTTCACGTTCTGTCTCTCTTAATATGAGAATGTCTGACATTCGGACAGAACCTTTAACGTTTCTAGTTAGAATTCTTCCTCTATCTTTACCATCCAATATCTTTACTCTTACCTGTATAACTTCTCCAGCAATCCCTGTTCTTCCTACTATTTGTATAACTTCAGCAGAGGTTGGAACTTCAGAACTCATTTACTAGCTTAACCGCCCTTTAACTGGGACAAGGATGCCACAATTTGGTCTACAATATGTTGAGCATCTCCCGAATCTAATATTGCAGCAGCAGCAGAAGTAACATCAATTCCTAAAGATTTTCCCAGTTCCTGTCTACTTGGAACAAAGCCATATGGAATTCCATGCTCCTCACACAGTATAGGAAGGTGAGCAACTACCTCCGGTGGTTCTACATCTTCTGCAATAATTACTAGTTTACTAATTCCTCTTTCAATTGCTTTAGTAACTTCGTTGGTACCTTTCTTTACTTTACCAGTTTGTTGTGCGACTCTTAAAGCCTCATAGATTGGACTGACCAAGTCAGCTGGCACCTGAAATTTTACGTAATAAGCCTTAGCCACATGTATCACCCATTGGGATCATTTCCATTCTTTCACTCTTTTCAATTGGTTTTAAAAGTGTTATCTGTCAAGTTCAGTCTTAATCTTTTGCAGGTATTTTTCAAAAATATCATCTAATCTAGTTTGAGAGGAGGATTCTACATAGATTCTAGCTATAGGTTCAGTACCACTCAATCTCACCATAATCCAGCTTGACTCATCAAGAAATAGTTTGATTCCATCAGTAAGATCTTTTTTGTAAGGTTCTGCTTTTAGAATTTTAAATATTTTTGCAAAATTATTTTTTGAGCATTCAATTTTCCCTTTAGTAGTAAAGGAAGGAGGTAATGAAATCATTTCTTGTGATAAAGAGTTTTTGGTATTTGCCAGTAGATCAAGTAATAAAGCCATAGTCATAGAACCATCTCTAACTTGATTATGTTTACCATACATGAAACCGCCATTTTCTTCAAAACCAATTAATGCATTCTCTTGCACCATCTTACGTGAAACTTCAACACTACCCACTTTAGTCCGTAAAACTTTGGACTCTGAAATTGATGCTATTTTTTCTATCATATTTGTAGAATTAACTGAAGTGATTATCTTTGACTTGGGATGTCGATTTAGAATATATTTTGATAAGAGTAATGCAGATCTGTCACCTGTGAGAATTTTTCCTGTTTCATCACAAAAAATACTTCTGTCCCCATCTCCATCAAATGCTATTCCAAAGTCAGATTTTGATTTAATTACCATCCTTGAAAGTTTATCCAAATTTTGAGGTGTTGGTTCTGACCCTCTTCCTGGAAAATTACCATCTATTTTTTCATTTATTAAGACGGTCTCACATCCAAAATCTTTACATAGAAAAGGAGCTGTTACTGCTTGAGCACCATTACCAAGATCTAGCACTACTTTGAGATTTCTTGATCTGATTTTCTTTAAGTTAACTTGTTTTTTAATTCCAGAAAGATAGGTACTAACAGCTTTTGATTCCTTTTTGATTGAACCAAATTTATTTGAAATAATCCAATTTTTCTTAAAATAGAATTCCTCCACCTTGAGCTCATCAGTTCTTGAGATCTCAATTCCATCTTTTGCAGTAACTTTTATTCCATTATACTGAGGAGGGTTATGAGATGCAGTTATCATAATTCCTCCAGTGTAACCAAGATGTTTTGTAGCAAACTGCAAGCAAGGCGTAGGAACAAGACCACAAACTGCAGAATCTAGACCAGCTGAGCTCAGCGCGGCGGTTACTATTTTTGATATAATAATACTAGATTCTCTTCCATCATAACCTACTAAAATTGGTCCTTTTTTGAAAAAGCCTGCAAGTGCCAGACTAATTTCTGAGATAAAGTCAAGGGAAAGATCTTCTCCAAATATACCCCTGATACCATTAGTTCCAAATAATTTCGCCATACAGACTAATCAACAATAGATAAATTTGTCTTAAAAGTCATGGTGCATGCGGGAGTTGCCAAGCCTGGTCAAAGGCGCAGGGCTTAGGACCCTGTCTTTCAGGAGTTCGTGGGTTCGAATCCCACCTCCCGCACTTAATGTACTATACAAAGCTGCATTTCTTTGTGATTACGAAAATGAATACTGCAGAAGTTATTTGTGCAATCATAGCAATGCCAGTCACCTATAGTTGAGCACACTTTACAAATTTTTACAGGATTGTTATGATCATAACTATTTCCCCTATTATGTGATCTGTGAGAGCTTTTTTGTTTATCTACCATTCTTCATCATTTAAGCCAAAATTTGAAAAACTTCTATCTCCCATTTAACAACACATTACAGAATTATGATTTCTAGTTTGACTAGCATTCTTACTATTCGTCCTATTTCAAAAGGCTATTTAAGTATTAATAACTGCATTATGTCTAGCAAATATAATGGACAAAACAATTGTAGAACTCGTCATAGTTGGAAATGACCATGAAGGTGTAGTAGCGGGTTTTACCAATTTCATTTTTCTAAATAATGGCAACATAGAGAAAATTAACCAAAACGTCGTAAAGGGACTTTTTGGAATGTACCTAGAGGCATCTTTTGTAAAGAAGATAGACTTGAAGAAATTCAATAAAGAAGCTGAAAACTTGGCAAAAAATCTGAAGATGGAAGTCAATATTCATTATGAAATATCGAAAAGAAAGAGAGTTGCAGTACTTGTAACAAAAGAGTCTCATTGTCTTGAGGCTATACTGGATGCAAGAAAAAAAGATAGGATTAGAGGTGAAATAGTAGTTGTGGTGAGCACAGAAAATACTTTATCATCTATAACAAAAAAGGCAAAGATTCCATTTATCTTGGTTGATGAAAAAGATCAGTCCAAGGCAGAGGAAAAAATAATTTCCATTATAAAAAAATTTGATGTTGATTTAATTGTACTTGCAAGATACATGCGAATACTTTCTCCCAACTTCGTATGGAGATATCCTAACAGAGTCATCAACATACATCCATCACTCTTGCCTGCATTTCCAGGTGCCTTTGCCTATGTTCAAGCCTACGAGCGTGGTGCAAAAATTGTTGGGTGCACTTCACATTATGTAACTGAAGATCTAGATCAAGGCCCCATAATTTTTCAAGATTCTTTTGCTATAGATGAAAATGAAACTCTAGAATCGTTGAAAAAGAAAGGACAAAAGTTAGAAGCTAGTACGTTACTTGAAGCTGTAAAAATGCATCTAGATGAACGATTAGAGGTATATTGGGGCAAGGTACATGTGAAACCCAAGAGATCTAGATGATAGTAAGAAACCTTGTAAATACAGATATTCTCAAGATAACAAAGAGTAAATCGGTTGCAGTAATCCCAGTAGGATCAATTGAACAACACGGTCCGCATCTTCCTGTATCTACTGACTCTGACATAGTTTCATACATTGCAAAACAAGTTTCAGATAAAAATGGCTTTTTGTTATTACCCACTCTTCATTATGGAGTGTCTTTTGAGCATCATCCATTTTTTAACCTAAGTTTATCAACTACTACTTTGGAAAAAATTCTGATAGAGTTATGTGCTTCATTGTCAAAAAACCATATTGATACAGTCATTATCCTTAATGGACATCATGGAAATTTAAATGCCTTAAAAAAGTTGCCGGGTAAAGTTTCTAGAATAACTGGCATCAAACAACGGATTTTTGTGTATTCATACTGGCATTTCATGAAAAGGAAATTTGATCATGCTGGATTTGTTGAGACATCCATAATGTTGGCGATATCAGCAGACAAAGTGCTTATGAACAAGGCTGAAAAAGGATTTGTTCCAGAAAACTTGTCAAATAAGGAATTGAATCTTCTAAACAAGAGGGCAAACAAGTCATTTATTTCAGTAGCAAAGAACGGTGTTTGGGGAGATCCAACTACTGCCACTCAAAAAGATGGAAAACTAATACTAGGTGAAATAATCTCAAATATTGTAAAAGAGAGTCAAACTTGCCTTACCGGAATCGGTCGAAAGTTACACCAATGAAATTTTAATATATACCCTCTATAGAGTGTGTAATAAGTGAAATAAATGTCAGTAGATATGGCAGTAAAAGTACTTGATGAAAGCCTAAACAAGGTTGTTCTTATCAAGCTGAAAGGCGGTAAAGTGATAAGAGGTAATCTTCATGGCTTTGACCAACACATGAACCTGCTACTCGAATCTTCAGAAGAGATCCCTTCCGAAGGAGAGACAAAGAGTCTTGGAACCATAGTTGTCAGAGGAGACAACGTAGTTATCATATCTCCTCCACCAAAGTGAGTGCATTATGACTAAGGGTACTACCTCAATGGGCGGCTTCACACGAAAGCACGTCCATATTAGATGTAGAAGATGTGGAAAGAATTCTTATCATGTAAGACACAAAAGATGTGGAAGTTGTGGTTATCCAGAGGCTAAGATAAGAAAATACAACTGGATCAAATGGTATACGTAAATGGAAGAAATAGTGCTAATTTTTAGCTCTGTTGCCGGTGCCTGCACTGCAGTAGCACTTGACAAGGTCCCAAAGATAAAACGCACTAAACAAACTCCTACTATTAATTCTGCCATTACAAATCAATTACATTCGCTTAGAATGGAAAAAGAAATATTATCAAAGCTTCAGAAGTGGATTTACGAGGATAAGTGCAGCGGACTGATTGAAGCAGTGGAAACAATGGAAACTTCTTTGAATGATATTACTGAAGCACTCAGAAAATATTACCCTTTAATAAGGGAAGAAGAAATCTCACCATCTATGGAAAAGGGTCTCAAAGTATCTTTGCTCAGGAGGTTTTTCACTGACCAGGTTGAATTCATTTCAATAGCTAAAGAATTCGTGGATATTGGTG
>JBGPGB010000028.1:0-10974 GCA_041483595.1 Nitrosotalea sp. | reverse complement strand
TAGCATAGCAAGTCAAGAAATACAATACAAAAAAGCCACCCTTGCTCTTTGTGAAGTTTTAGAATATTTAAAAGTAAAATTTTCTGTCTATGCATTTAACACGGAGCAAAAACAGGTTATTTGTTGGTTGATAAAGCCAGAGAATATGAAATGGAATAATATTTCTGCTAAGAGACTTGCACAGATAAAAACAAATGGAAGTACTCCGTTAGCGGAAGTTTACAATTTGTTATTACCAACTCTTCGATCAAAAAAACCAGACTTATTTTTGACATTAACAGATGGTGAGCCATCAGATCCTGACGCAGTTCGTTCTGTAATGAGAGATTTCAAATCTATCGGCATAAAGATGGTAGCGATAGGCTTTGGACCTGATACCGGAGATGCCATATTTATTGCAAACAATCTCAGGAGATTAGGTTACGAGCGTACTCTTGCTGTAAGCAGGTTAAGCGATATTCCAAAAAGAGTTTTGAAAGTTTTGGGAACTAGCTAAGATATGAAATGCCTTTCAGTAACTCAGCCCTATGCTGACTTGATAATTACTGGCAAAAAAACAATAGAGTTGAGAACATGGAATACAAAGTTTAGAGGTGAATTTCTAGTTCATGCACCGATCAAAATTAAAGAAGAGGGATGTGAGAGATTAGGCATTGATAAATCCAATCTTAGGACAGGGGTAATTATTGGAAAAGTTGAGATTTACGACGTAAAATCATATAATTCCATAGAGGAACTCGAGAAAGATCATAACAAACATCTTGTCATAGAAGAATCTTTCCGTCACAGATATGGATTTCTACTTAGGAAGCCTCAGGCTCTTAGAGTTCCAATTCCATACAAAGGTAGCTTGAGATTTTTTGAGGTCAAGATACTATTTAGACCATCAAAAAATGACATAAAGTCAGAACTATTTGATGAGGAATACAGATATCAATGGATAGGAAAACATTAGAACAAAATTTTATTGAAAGATTTAGATCTTTATATTGGGGTTTTCTTTTTTGAGTTTTTCCCAATCCGAAAGAAAGTTTTTCAGACCGACATCTGTTAAAGGATGTTTTAGCATTTTGCCCAATACATCAGGTGGCAAAGTCACTACATCAGCTCCAATTTTTGCAGCTTCTACTACATGTATGGGATGTCTCACACTTGCAACAAGAATTTGTGTACTAAATTTGTAATTTTGAAAGACTAGGTGCATTTCTCTGATGAGATTCATCCCGTCTTGTCCATTGTCATCAAGTCTTCCAATAAATGGACTGACATATTTTGCGCCAGCTTTTGCTGCCAATAACGCTTGGTTTACCGAAAAGCAAAGTGTAACATTTACTGGAATGCCTTCAGATGTCAAAATCTTGCAAGCCTTAAGGCCTTCAGGTGTTAAAGGACATTTTACAACCACGTTATTGCCATATTTTCGAAGTCTTCTACCTTCCTCCAACATTCCATTAGTTTCCATACTTAGTACTTCCAAGCTAACATCACCTTTGATAATTTGAACAATTTCCTCCATGACCTTTTGAGGATCTCCTCCCTCCTTTGCCATAAGAGAGGGATTTGTGGTAATTCCATCTACAAGACCCATATCGTTGTACATCTTTATTGCTGAAATATTAGCAGTATCCAGAAATATCTTCATCTGGTTTGACTCCGAATAGCCTTAACTGTATTAGATATATGAATTGATGTAATATCATGTTTTTCAAGTAGAAGTGGAATTTCGTTGTCTCTTGCAGATTCGCCGAACTGATCTTTTACTCCTATACGTTTTACAAGAACAGGATATGTCTCAGAAACTGTCTCAGCAACTGCGGAACCAAATCCTGCCATTACATTATGTTCCTCACAGGTAACTATTCCTCCAGTCTCACGAGCTGCTTTTTCTAATAGTTCAGAATCAATAGGCTTGATTGAGAACATGTCAATTACTCTGCAGGAAATTCCTTCTCGCTTCAAAGAATCGGCAGTTTCAAGAGCAATGCTAACAGTTATCCCACATGCTACAATTGTACAATCAGAACCATCTCGTAATACAATCCCTTTACCTATTTTGAATTCTTGTTCTTTTGGATGGATTACAGGCGTTTTTGATCTTGCTAACCTCATGTAACATGGGCCGTAAACTTGTGCAAAAAGTTGAGTTAGTTTTTCCACTGTAACAGCATCAGAAGGAATAAAGACTTTGACGTTTGGAATAACCCTCATTATTGCAATATCTTCAAGCTGTTGATGAGAACCACCATCAGGACCTACACTGAGACCACCATGAGAAACGACCATTTTCACATTCAATCCATTCTTACCATTTCTTGAAGGATATGCTACTGCATTACGTATTTGATCAACACATCTACCAGGAAGAAATGCTGCATAAGTACTTGCAAATGGAATTTTACCTTCGTTTGCAAGGCCTGCTGCCATAGTAATCAAATTGGCTTCAGCTATACCAACATTAAAAAATCTGTTTGGAAATTTTTTTCCAAAAGGCTTTGTTTTTAGCGAGTCTGTAGTATCTGCACCAACCACTACGATGTTAGTATTTTCCTCTCCTAATTTGATTAAAGTTTCGCCATAAACAGTTCGCATATCAGCAAACTCTGTCATGCAAAATCTGCCTCCCTTGCTATCTGTAAAAGTTCTGTTTTTTTCTTCCCTACTTCATGCAGGTCTATCCATTTTTTTACAAGATCAGTCCCTCCATGAGTGTAAGCCTTGTGAATCAAGAGCTTCCTTCTTGCATGCATTAACCTCTTTCTAAATTCAACAATTGTTGCTCTAACGTCTTTTTGTCCTATTATTGCACTTCCACCAACAAATACTCTTGCACCATCCAAGAAACAAGATTCTACATTAGACAGGTCCACGCCTCCATCTGCTTCAATTAGACCCTCGAATTTTCTTTCAGAGAGGAATTTAGAAATTCGTTGTGTCTTTTCGTGAGTTGATTCAATATATTGTTGTCCTGATTTACCCGGAATCACAGACATTATTATCAATTGATCTAAATCTGGAATAAATTTCTCAGACCATGGAGGTAATTCAGTTTCAGGATTAATTGCAAGACCAAAACTTACCTCATTTGAACGAAGAATATCACGAATCTCTCCAAAACTTGATTCATCACAAACTTCAGCATGTACTGTAATTATATCACAACCTGCATCAACATAATTCTTTACATATTTTACAGGTTCGTTGATCATCAGATGAGTATCAAAAGGAATTGGTGTAATGGGTCTTAGTTGTTTTATCTTTTCATGATCAAATGTCTTGTTAGGTACAAATATTCCATCCATCACATCAAGATGAATCAAATCTGTTCTTGCAATAGCAGCTCTTTTAACCTCGTTTTCTAAGTTAGTCATATCTCCTGCTATTATGGATGGAGATATCAAAAATTGACAATCTAGTTCTAGATCAATTATTGGAGATATCTCGGGATTTGGTGCAACACCATGCCATTTGGGATTATCCTCCATGTGTTCTACTGATTTACCCTTGATAGTGCGAGATACAATAATTGATGGGGTTCCCTTTGTCTGTAATGCAGAATTTACTGCCTTTGAAATTTGTTCTATACGATGACCATTTATTTCCAAGACATTCCATCCAAAAGACCTCCACTTATCTCCCACTTTCCACCTTGCCGCATTTTTCCACATCTCAGAAATATCATCGCCAACTAGCTCCTCATCTAGAGGCATTACTCTTTCAGTATAATCATCTTGTTGAATAAAATTTCTGTCCAAGAAAACGGTAAGATTGTCCACCTTATATTTAGAGGCAGACATTGCAGCTTCCCAAACCTGTCCCTCATCTGATTCACCGTCACCAATTACTGTGTAGATGTGGTGATTTTTACCATCAATTCTTGCTGCAAGAGCCATTCCAGTAGAAAACGATAATCCCAATCCAAGTGATCCTCCACAGAATTCAACTCCTGGACATTTGAGGTCTGGATGACCCTGTAATTTGCTTCCAAATTTTCTCAAAGTCTCAATTTCAGATTTATCAAAAAATCCAGCTACTGCAAGGTTAGAGAACAAGCCAGGTGAGGCATGGCCTTTAGATAAGACAAGTCTATCTCTATCTTCCCAGAGAGGGTTTTTTGGATCATATTTCAAGAATTTAAAGTACATACAGCCCATTATTTCGGCCATTGAGAATGAACCGCCAGGATGACCAGAACCGGCAATAGTAATTCCTTTAATCACAAGTTTCCTTGCTTCTTTTACTCTTTTGAAAATATGATAATAATTTAGGGCCATATTCATACCAAAATTTGAAATCTACAATTATCATGAGAAATCCAATTCATGATTTCTACCGTATTTGCATCAAATAAAAAGTTATTTCATAAAATATTAATCCAAAAACAACTTACTGGAAACAGGAATGTTAGAGATTTTGTTTCTTTTCGCAATCTATGATGACAGATATTATCTTTGCTGAAAATTTGCCAGTGTTGTACATAACTTTTCCAAAGATAGGATCTTTGATTATAGACTATTATACTGAGGTAGGTATGAAAATAGAATTTATCTATTTTTGAGTAGAGTTACGATTCAAATAGCATGTTTGGATTCATAATGAAGAAACCAGGGTACGCTGGAAGAGCAACAGTGTTATCCTTCTTCAGAGAATTCTGATGAGCATATCAAGGCCTAAATTCAAGTATAAATTATCTTCTAGATGTAGTCAGGATTGTATAACTTCCAAGGCCTTTGATATGAGAACAAAATACCTACTCCCTAATAGTAAAAAATAGCCACAAAGTCTAAGAAAGAATTAGTATCCCCTGCTGTTTCTGTCAGGAGTTCCACTATTTGGATTTCTAAATCCATGTTTGTTCATCATATGATTTAAAAATCTAATATCGTCGGAGAATTTTTCGCCGCATATAATACAGTTATTCATATTCCTATGGAGTGATCGCGATCTTTTTAGGTTTTGTAAACATATACAATGTAATGATAAACGACCAAAAAATGCACAAAATTGCCTTTACCATTACACCTAACGCAAACGGCTATGTTGTAGGATGCAATGAAATACAATCCTTATTTACAGATGTACATTCACTTGCCGAAATTGATAGAATTGTAAGAGATCTTCTATCAGAGTACATCGATAACTTTCCAGATGATGCACGAAAAAGAGGCTTTGACAAAGATACTCCAATAGAAATGATATGGCGTGCTTCTCCTAATTCTGTAGCCTTAGATTAAGGGCGCCAGCACTACTGCTTCCCGAGGGCTCTCGCACCTTAGTAACACAGTAGCGACATTGGGTTTGACTTCCGGGTTCGGTATGGGACCGGGTCGGACCCCAACGCTGTGGCCGGCTTATTTTTTTAGTTTCTAATGTTATGTATTAATCTTACTTGAGAAGCATCAGTGGAAGATATAATCTCAAACCCGTAAAAACCGTAATTTCTGGATTAATTATAAGATTAGAAAAACTATCGGAGAATAGATATGAGTAGTTTTCTATCCAAAAAGAGAACAAAGGAAGGATTTTTAGAAAAAATATCTAGTGAGCCCGCAGCTACAAGAGGAAATAGGATATTTTCAATCAAGAATTTCGAGAGATTTGTAAAAACAAAATATGATGGAAGAAATTTTGAAGAGATTTGTGAGGAATTGATTACTTTGCAGGGTCAAGAAAGAGAAAATGCACTATACGACATGTTACAAGATTGGATTAACTGGAATTATCAGTGTGAGGGCAAAAAGAACAGTACTATACGATTGATGTTTAGTAGTGTCAAGAAATTTCTCTATTACAAGGGCATAAAGATACACCCACAAGACATTAAAGAAAATCTAAAGTTTGGCAAAATAACGGTAGATGAGAAATATCCTCTATCAGATGATGAATACAGATCAATAATAAACGCCTTTGGAAGACATCCCAGCAGACAGGCGTTATACTTGAGTTTAGGTTCGTCTGGAATGAGAATTGGAGAGGCATTGAAATTGAGAAAGAAAGATCTTGATTTTTCAAAAGAACGTATCATAATCAACTTGCCATCAGATATTACAAAGACCAGAAAAGGCAGAACTACCTACTTGTCTAAAGAGGCAGAAAAAACACTGAAACCGATTTTAAGCAAACTTGCTGCTGAAGATTTAATCTTTACAAAAGAGTATGTTGATCCACATTATGCCAGCATTGTTGAACAAAAAGCATTCACTACAGTTCTAGATAGACTTGGTTTGAATAACAGATATTCATCTAATAATTTTCACAAAATATCGTCACATAGTTTTAGATCATATTTCTTTACAAAAGCCACACGAAAGCATGGAGAGAATTATGCACATAAGCTTGTTGGGCATAATGGATATCTGATGCAGTATGATCGTATGACGGATGAAGAAAAACTAAAGATGTATCTAGAATTAGAGCCAAATTTAGTAATTTTTGACCAGACTAGGAACGAACTAGAGATTAGTAAACTCCGCAAAGAGAATCAATCTATTGAGGAGCTTAGAGAGGAAGTAAAAAAGTTACGAGAAAGTCAAGCAAGGAAGGACAGAGAAATTCTGGAAAACATGAGAGACCGTGGAATACTTCCTGAGCATGAGCAGGCATAGTGGATATGAGAGATACTTTAGTTCCTGAATGCAATAAGAAAAACAAGTAATTCATAACCACGACTTTACTTTTTTAATAGTTTTAATTTTAAAATTATGCGCAGCAAGTGCTTCTTTAACAAACTTAGTGTACCACTTTTTTATTTCAGGTTCAGACTCTACTAATTGATTCCACAATTTACTAATCTCATCATCACCAATGCTTTTTCCTGCAAATTTTGAAAAAATAGATTCATACACAAAATGTGCCAGGATCTTTGTGTAAACAAGAAGAGAAATTTGGTCTGATGTTCTATTAATTCTAAATATAAAATTTTTCCAACCGTAACCGCTGTCATTAACAAATTCAAGTAATGGGGCAGTAGTATCTGAGAAACCACCGGGAATTTTATCGCCGTTATCTGCTATTTCGTATAACCCTATCAAATTAAGATATTCTCTTCCTAAAACTTTCTCAAATAATGGAAATTTTCTAAAAACATTTGGAAGAATATCTTGGTATTCTATTGCAATGCTATTTACTACAGTATGTTTAGCTTTTTCTCCACTTAACAAATGAATTGAATATAATATTCCAAATGGGCTTAGACTATATGCTTGAATATTTTTATTACGTCTTTTCTTAAATCCTTCTTCAATTATCATTCTTCTAGGAATTAGTTTTTCTTGAATGAATTTTCTAAAATCATCAGTTATTGACTTTAACTTAGTCTTTCGAGTAACACTTTTTTTAAGTTCATTAGTAGCTATTTCTTCACAAGTTGAACTTCTATGAGTCGATAAATATTCTAAGATTGTATGTAACGCATTTCTTCCTTTAGGCGGACGGAGCCTTTTGTTATAGTTTGGTCCACCATAAGTATTATCTAAGTCTTTAACCAAAAAGGGATAATTTCCAATCCAGTTGTTGTAGACATAGTTGGTCATCAGCGTCAGATGTTATAGCGCTGATATGATATATTAGTTTTGAGAATATACTTTCCATGGAACTGAACATTAGCCTCCAACTGAAGAAAACCACAATGGCAAAATTAAAAAAATCGTGTGTATGCTACTTAGAATCAATCCCTATTTGTGACAAACCAAAAATCCTGTGCGAGAAATCAGAATTACAAGCGGAGGTCCTTGTATGCACGTAGTAGCGTGTGTCATCCATCATATCGAATTCGAATTACCAACTACCCAAGAAGAATACAATTCAGGCAAACTGCATGATAATGTAGAGGCTATTTACAATCATACTAAGCAACATTCCAACTGTAAATTCGAGGAAATTGTGAAGTGAAACATATAATTGCTGAACTTGAATTGGATGAAATTAAAAATCTTACTAACCTTACACTTTCTGAAACTTCCGATTCCATAATAAATGAAAAAGTTGGTTATAGAAGAAAACGGGTGAATCAACTTCGGTTAAGAGGTGATACTAACCAACGAATTGCAGAAAAAATCGGCTGTAATCTTTCTACTGTAGAAAAGGATCTAAAGTCTATTAGAGAAAATGCAAGAGTATGGCTTGAACAAGATTCTATTACAGAATACTGTCAATCAATAAACGATGGAATTGTATTATGTGATAATGTCATAGAAGATTTACAGATTTTATATCAAGAGAATGTAGACTTTGATACAAAGCTAAAGATTTTGGCTATGATCTCAGAATACGAGACTAAAAAGACGCAACTTTACGAAAAAACAAGATCAGTGCAGTGTTTCTTGGAGAGAGCCTAAAATGAGCGTTGAGAAAGTTCCTTCTTTGTTCGTTTATGATAAATTCTGCAAAAAATGTAATTTAAGAATAGATGGTAAAGATGATGTTGAGATTTCCAGACACATTGATCTTGGTCATGAAGTAATTGCCTTAAAAATCACTGGTGAAGAGTACCGAGATTTTGTTTTAAAAGAGAATTTGATGATAACCAAACCGGTTTTTACTAAGTATGATAGCTCTTCCCATGATTACGCTGCTTACTTACTAAGAATTTATAATTTTAAAACATACTCAGACACTAAAGAAATTTTAGTCCATTTAGATGGTGTGTATCAAAAGCAGGGCTCCAGAATTATTGCAGAGGAGACTCAAAGGTTAGCTACTTGTTGGTGCTCAAGACGATTGGTAAGCGAAGTAGAGGGCATTATCCAAAGAAGCACATTTACAGATAGAAAATTATTCAATCAGGATAGAACAAAGATTGTAATGGAAAATGGGATACTGGATCTAAACTCATTAACATTATCTCCCTTTAATCCAAATTTTCTAACTACAATAAAAATTCCCGTTATATATGACCCAAGTGTAAGACATCCAAAGAAATTTCTAAAATTTTTAGAAGATTGTCTAATCACTCGAGAGAACATTACAACAGCTATAGAATCCATGGCAAATATCCTTACAATGAATAGAGAAAAATTTGATGTTAGTATAATAAATCTGGGTCGAGGTGCCAACGGCAAAACTAGTTTTCTAAATATTATAATAGGAATTTTTGGAGTAGATAACGGGTGTGATGTCTCTATACATGAAATGCAACATCACAAATACGCATTAGCCGATTTGGAAGGCAAGCTCTACAACATTCATGACGACATATCAAATCGTGAGCTCAAT
Organism: Nitrosotalea sp.; assembly: GCA_041483595.1. Lineage (GTDB taxonomy): Archaea > Thermoproteota > Nitrososphaeria > Nitrososphaerales > Nitrosopumilaceae > Nitrosotalea. The sequence goes on along the minus strand of JBGPGB010000028.1, from coordinate 1,764 downwards.
AATATGGGTAATTTCAAGAGAAGTGTAAGCGGTCAACTCATGAGCGTTGAACAAAAGAATGTTCCTCGTTATACAATAATCCCGTTTACAAAACATTATTTCTCAGCCAACGAGATGCCCAAAATAATAGACAATTCTGATGGAACTTTTAGGCGAATTTATCTCATAAACTGGGATAATCAATTCTTACCTGGTATCAACAGGATAGAGAATATTGACAAGATAATTCTAGCAGAGGAAAAAAGTGCTATTTTTAATGTAATCTTAAGGAACTACAAAAGTTTGATTCGACAAAAAGGATTCAGATACCCACAATCTATTGAAAAAACAAGGGCAACAGTTCAACAAGAGTCTGACAAGATTCAAGAATTTGTGGACAAATGTGTTTTAAAACAAGAGGTCGAGTATATCACCAAAGACGATTTTTACCAAAATATCACAGAATACTATAAATTCAAAAATTATACACTAGAATATTCAAAAGTTGGATTAGGATCAAAACTACCACAGTATGGTCTGAAAGGGATCGATAAAAAGATAGACAAAAAGACTCACAAAGTGTGGATTGACGTTAACTGGAATTATGAAAACGAATGGGTCAAGTCTAACATTACGAGGTCTCAGAAGGAAGTTGGAACACAAGAGGTTTTGATATGAGTTGCGAGGTCACTAGGTTGTTAGGCTTTTCACTCAATACTACAATGTATAATTATGATTGGTATGAACAGGTCGCAACCTTGCAACTAAGCAACCATGATACTTTAAGATCACGATATGGAGAGCATGTAACACCACATCAAAGCATCTCTAATCTGTGTGATGCTTCATGTGCAGCAACTGGAGATGGTGAAAGACTTGGCATATAGAAAGATTCATCGTACTTGTGATCTGCGTAAGTGTAAAGTGTATACAGCATACATACGAGTTGATAAAAAACTGCAAAAAATAGGCCTCTATTATTCAAAGTGTGGTAAATTCATAGCATATGATAAAGAAGCAAGAGACTTGGTTCTAGGTCTTTCATTGATGTCAAATCAAAAATGAAAGTATGTACACATTCGATCCCCTAGGGTATCTACAAATTACTTCATTATATCACTATTTTTTACATACAAATCAAGAAGGTATAATATCATTTTGAGTATGCAATACAACTAGTTTCAAATTATCTAAAGTGTATACACATTAGCTCTCCTAGGAGAGCTACAAATTACTTCATTATTACACTAGTTTTGACGGGTAAATCAAGAAATACAATTTCATTTCGTGTTTACAAAGCACCTGTTCTTTATCTATCAAAGTATGTACACATTAGATGATCAAAGCCAGCTAAAAATTACTTCATTTTATGACTAATTTTTGACGCTTGAGAGTATCAAACAATATAGTAAGATACGATACCGCAGAAAAATAATCGATTTTATATTATCCATTAATCCAATATTGGAATAATAGAAAATGACAGTAATACATTCTGTTTGTCCCACATGCAAAAGTGAAAGTTGGACCTTAGAGAGTTATGCTAATAGTGATTCAAACACGTGTTGTTTTTGCTCAAAGGGCATAAATGATCAAAAAAATAATGAAGCTATAGACTTGTAATAAAATACCGATGAACTTCTTGCGATGTAGAATCCGCAACCCTTTAGAAATTTTATGTTGAAATGATTTTGTTGTCTTCTTCTCGTCAAGTTCTAACTACAGTTTATCAATTTTACTTGGAATCCTGAATTGTGCAATGACTAGCACTATCATCCCTATGAC
>JBGPGB010000027.1:0-11011 GCA_041483595.1 Nitrosotalea sp. | reverse complement strand
TGGAGTATACAACACTAGTAAATGGGAAAAAGATGTGAAAGAAGCTATTTCCAAATATTCTCAGTAAAGAACTTCAATAGTGTCTAGTCTCCACGATTGTTTTACAAAAGTATCTTCTAAATTTGTTCCAGGTTTCTTTGATGATTCTAATAGTCCAATCCAAGATATTTGTGAACCACAGTCTCCGGCGTATTCCTTTGGCGTTACAAAAAACTTACAGTTATGTCTTTTACATATACTTGATAATATATCAGATAGTCTCTTGTTTGCTGCAACCCCCCCAACAATCAAGAGTTCTTTTTTTCCCGTAAAGGAGAGAGCCCTTTCGGTGGCTTCTCCCATCATAGAGAATGCAGTTTCTTGCAATGAAAAGCATGCAGATTCAAGTCCCTTTGGAATTACTCTTTTTGTTGCAGACAAGAGACCTGAGAATGATACATCATTTCCCTTTACAACATAAGGTAGGGATAGATACTCTTTTGTTTGGGATGCAAGTTCCTCGATTTTTGGACCACATGGTGATGCAAATCCGGCATATCTCCCGATTTGATCTAATAATTGACCCAAAGTAATATCTAGTGTTTCACCAAAAACTCTCCACTTCTTTGAAAGAAATGCCAAGATCATTGTATGACCTCCTGAAACAAGTAACACTAGGGGATCTTTTGCACCAGTTAGCATTTTTCCAAGTTCGATATGACCTAATGCGTGATTTACAGGATATATTGGAATGTCGTAATACGAAGCCAAAGACCTAGCTACAACCGCACCAATTCTCAAACACGGTCCAAGACCTGGACCTGCAGCATAAGAAACAATATCAAGATCATTGATATTCACTTTGGCTTTTTTGAGGCATTCTGAAAGAACTTCGGGAGAGTTTTCAGCGTGGTGACGTGATGCTTCTCGAGGATGGATTCCCTCGCCTTCCGGTGGTCTGTAAATCTTTCGTACATCAGAGAGAATCTTTCCTTGTTTGCCCTTTTTTTCCAATACTGCACAGGAAAATGTATGAGCGGTACTTTCTATTCCAAGACTTAACATTTTATCCTCTACTTAAAGTTGATACAATTTTCATGACATCCCCATTTTTGAGATGATGTTCAGCCCCCACTCTTTGTTTTGTCTTTGCATCTATAGCAAAAAGAAAACCATTTGCAAGATCTTGATGTATTGATTTTGCGAGGTCTCGTGCAGTAGCGCCTTGTCGCAAAAGTTTTGCATCAGGCAACACTTCCCCATTTTTATTAGATAATTTTGTTTCGTCTTCTACGGGAAATACAGTGATTAGTTTTAGAATATCAAAACATGCTGAATCAAGGATCTGTTGAATTCCAGTTCCATCTAATTTTGATACAACTTTTTCTGCTAGATCAAGAGCATTTTTCTGTTGAGGATTTAGATCAATCCCATCTCTTATCTTGAAAGATTTTTCTCCTGGTAGATATTCTATCATTCCATTCTTTGCAGCTTTTCTCAGAAGAAGCTCTGTTTCTGCGCTACATGCAATTGTGGGATGTATTTTTTTGAATTCATCCAAGATGCTTAGATCATGACAAAGATCAGATTTATTTGCAGCTATTATGATTGGTTTTGTTCGTTTTCTAAGCGTCTTAACAAATGAAAGAAGTTCATCTTCATTCCAATCATGGGGTTTCTTTGAATGTAAATTCAAACTATGTAATACAGACTCTACATCATATTCGTCTATTCCAAGTCCGCTAAATCTTTGCGCAATGGCTTGGATTACTTTACCACTTTTGCTGTCTAATTCTCGAGTGAGCTTTTGCCATTCTCGTTGAAGTATTTGCTTCATCCATTGATCAAATTCCTCCTCAACAAATTTAACATCTTCAAGAGGATTATGGGTTCCTGCTGGTATGGGTTGACCTTGTATATCTGTAGAACCTGATGCATCTACTACATGGATTAATACCTCAGCTGTTCTAGCATCATCTAAGAATTTATTACCAAGACCTTTTCCTTCGTGAGCTCCAGGAACCAAACCTGCAACATCGATTAACTTGATTGCAATATACCTTATTCCATTAATACATGATGGATGATTATGATTTAGACCAAAGTGCTTACAAGCGCAATTAGTTTTTACATAAGCAATTCCTACATTTGGATCAATTGTTGTAAATGGGTAATTACCAATTTGAGCAGTTGTCTGAGTAGCTGCTGAAAAGAACGTCGATTTTCCAACATTGGTTTTTCCTAACAGACCAATTTGCATATAAATAATTCAAAGATATGCTCTTATTAGTATTCCAAAAGTGTTTAATTTCATTCCATTTTAGGATATTTATTGAAAATAATAACAGGAAATCCTGGAACTGGTAAGCACACCGTAGCAAAATTGATTTCAAAGAAGTCCAGCCTTGATATTATTGATATCAACAAGATTGCAATAAATGAAGGAGTATTCAAAAAGAACCAAGGAACTCTTGATGTAGATGTCAGTAAGCTAAAGAAAATAATTAACAAAATGGGATCAGAAAATTCAATACTTGTAGGACATCTTGCACCTTACGTCATATCAGCAAAGAATGTAGAGATTGTAGTGGTTTTAAGGAAAAGTCCATACAAACTTCAACACATATATAGGAAAAGAAAATACTCCAATAAAAAATCACTTGAGAATCTAGGTAGTGAGATATTGGGTATTGTGTATTATGACAGCATACGTGAATTTGGTCGAAAAAAGACATTTCAAATTGATACCAGTAATGAATTAATTTCTCATACTGTAAAAAAGGTAGAATCAATTTTTAAAGGAACTAAAAAAAAGGAGGATAATGTAGATTGGTTACAACTAGTCCTCAAAAAAGGGGATATGACGAAATTCTTTCCATACTAGATTCAAATTACGTTGTATTGAATTACAATGTAAAATGTTTGAGATAAAAAAATCAGATCTTGCAGGAAGAATAGGAATACTCCATACAAATCATGGTAAAGTTGAAACTCCTGCATATGTTCCGGTGATTCATCCAGTTAAACAAAAAATTCCTGCTAAAAAATTAAAAGAGATGGGATTTGATTTAGTCATAACAAATGCATACATTACATTAAAGAGATATGGTGATGAGGCAATAAAGCAAGGAATTCACAAGATAATTGATTACGACGGTGCAATCATGACAGATTCTGGAGGATATCAGGTTTTAGAATATGGGGATATTGATGTGGACTATAAAAAAATTTCAGATTTTCAAAAAGGAATAGGAACTGATATTGCCATTCCTTTGGATCGACCAACAGGACTTGGACTATCAAAAAAAAAGGCAATAGAATACGTACAGCATACACTTAGAGTTTCAAAGGAAACTCTCGATACCAGAGACGACAATGGTCAGATATGGGTTGGACCAATACAAGGAAGCGAACATTCGGATTTAGTCAAAAAATCAACAAGAGTCCTCATTGATACAGGTTTTCAAATGTTGGCATTAGGAAGTCCGGTTGAATTCATGGAATCATATGAATACAAATTACTTGCCAAAATGATAATAACTGCCAAAAAAGAGATTCCAGATTCTATTCCTCTTCATTTGTTTGGAGCCGGACATCCACTTACCATACCTCTTGCCGTGGCTCTAGGTTGCGATACTTTTGATTCTGCATCCTACATGCTATATGCAAAACATGATAGATACATCATGGAGGATGGTACTGCGCATCTTTCTGAAGTTGCCCATTTTTCCTGCAACTGTGAAGTATGTACCAGATTAAAGCCAAAAGAGATGTTATCGCTAGATAAAGATGATAGAACCAATAAGATGGCACTTCACAATCTGTATGCCATAAAGGCTGAAGTAGACAGAGTAAAAGAGGCTATTCATGAAGGACGATTATGGGAATACACCATAAGAAAGGCAAGAGCGCATCCCAAATTGTTTGAAAGTATATCCATTTTTACCAAGAATACTCCATTCTTTTTAGAAACTACTCCACGATACAAAGAGAATGCAGTATTCCTTTTTTCCAAAGAAGATCAATTCAGACCTGAGATTTTTAGATATCATTCACTCGTACGCAAATTTAAAACAAAGAAGAAGACTCTAGTAGTCATACCAGATGGTGGAATAAAACCATTTTACACTTCAGTGGAGTATAACAATTTAAAAAAGAAATTTGCCTCAAAACTAGATGAGATCCAATTTTGTCAATACAATCCATATCTTGGAATAATTCCATTGGAACTATCTGATATTTATCCGGCTGCTCATTATGTTGTATCTGACATAGATTTTAATCATGATGAATTTCCAGAATTTACTAAAACTTGGAATACATTTCTTAAACACAATAAATTCAAATATATTTATGCCATGAATGACGAATTCTTAAAATATCATTCTAAAGGTCTAAAAACAAAGATTAAATTTTTCAATATTAAAAAATAATAAAAAAGAAGATAGATTCCGCTTATAGTGCGGCGTCTTCTGCCCAGCCTTTTACGAATATACCGTTCTTGTGTAGAGGTACTGGTTGACCTGGTGTGTAAGTCATTGGTCTCATCCAGAAGATTGCTTTTGTTGGACAAACTCCAATGCATGCTCCGTCTGAGATGCATCTTTCTGGATAAAATACAAATGCTTTACCCCTCTTCCAACCATCTACGGGTTTTACACGAAGAACGTCTGGGCCAAGAGAGGTACAGATCTCTACGCAAAGCGCACAGCCTATACATCTCTGTTCATCAACGTCTGGAAGAATTGCGATTGGCATTCTGTTTTTAATCTTTCATCGTTTGCTATTTAAATGATCTGCAAAATCCATAACGGAGTTATAGAATTATTTCAAGTTTCTAAAAGAAAAGAAAAACAAAAAGAAAGTATAAATGATATTTTTACTTCTTTATTTGGCGCATTGCTTCAATCTGGCCTGATGTTACCCAGTCAAGCAATTCCGCAGATGAAGGATTTAGATCTCCTTTCTGATTCATCATATTGTGAACCCAAATCCAGTTTATTTGATTCAATAATGGTTTATTTCCTTCATCGCCTCTTCGAACTTTTTCTCTGAGGTCCTTTGGGATTGTACTCCACCATTGTTCAAAAGTTCTACCCATACTCGGATCATTTTTTTTTGATCTAATTAAGTCTTTTGTAAATCATCCAAGTGATATGATATACCGAGTTAGAATCAAGTGCTAAAGATTTAAAAGTCCTTTTAAAAAGTTTTGAATTCTTGCAAGTAAGAGTTCTAGGAGCAGCCAAAGAGGTAGGTAGATCAGCATTTCAAGTTAATTGTGATGGTGCTAGTTTTCTATTAGATTATGGGGTAGAATTAAGGAAGGAATCGCTATATCCAATAGAGGTTAATCCCCATGAGATAAATGCTGCCATAATAACTCATGCTCATCTAGACCATTCAGGTAACATGCCAGCACTCTTTGTAAATGGTAGTACTGATGTGTATGCCACTCCCCCAACATTTGATCTTTCAAGATTATTAATTGAAGATATGCTCAGAATTCAAAAAAGTCATCTGCCATATGATTTTGCTAGTCTTTCAAAGATGATGATGCATTCAAAGGAAGTAAAGTATAGGGAAAAAGTAGAGCGTGGAAATGCCTCTTTTCAGCTCCTTGAGTCAGGTCATGTTTTAGGTGGGGCATCAGTTCTAGTTGAATCTGAAAATAAGAGGTTGTTTTACACTGCTGACATTAATCCAAGAGGTTCTAGAATGCTAAGAGAAGCTGATCTTGATTTTGGTGAAGTCGATTTAGTTATTACAGAAAGTACTTACTCCCAGACAAACCAGATGCCACGAAAAGAGTCAGAAGAAAAGTTTATGGAATTTGCATATGAGGTGTTGGATAGAAAAGGTTCTCTCTTTGTACCTGCCTTTTCAGTGGAAAGATCCCAAGAAATTGCATGTGTCTTGAAGAATGCAGGATTTAAACATAAGGTGATAATGGATGGTATGGCTGTAAAAGTAAATGAAATAATGTTGAATTATCCAGATTACCTACGTGATCCAAAAGTTTTCTCTGATTCTGTTCACCATGCAGTTTGGATCAGAGGTGAGAAAGAAAGAAAGAAAGCATTGGATGAACCAGCTGTTATAATTTCACCCGCAGGTATGCTAGTAGGTGGCTCTGCAGTATTTTATTTACAACACTTGGCATTAGATAAGAGAAATGGTATTGCTCTAGTCTCATATCAAGGAGAAGGAACTCCTGGAAGAAAACTTTTGGATACAGGACAGGTAGGTGTAAGAGGAAAGGAATTCAAATGTGATGCTGAGGTAAGACAGTTTGAATTTTCTGGACATGCTGATAGAGATTCTCTCTTTGAATTAATGAAAAAAATTAAGGGTAATCCCAAAGTTCTTACCATTCATGGGGACCCAGATTCATGTACAAAGTTTGCAGATGAAATACACGAGAAATTTGGATTTGATGCCCATGCACCAGATGCGGGGGAAATAATCACCGCATAACATGCTGAAAACATCTACCATAGACATAGAAACTACAATTAATAGTGGACAGATGTTTCTTTGGAACAAAATTAAAGATCACTGGGTTGGGGTAGATGGGCAGGATATTCTCATTCTAAATCAATCACCTTTCATCGCCAGATCTTCATCTAATAGTATAAATAATTTTTTCAGGGAAGAAGACAATTTGAAAAAAATATTATCAAATATTAATAGAGACAAGATCGTAGAAAAAGCAGTAAAACAATCTCCAGGTTTGAGATTGATAAGACAGGATCCATTTCAATGCTACATATCTTTTATTTGCTCGTCTAATTCCTCGATACAAAACATCAAATTAATGTTAGAAAATCTATGTAAAAAATTTGGTACCAAGCAAGAATTTAACGGATATAAGTTATCTACATTTCCAAAAGCAGATATTCTTGCAAACGCGTCTATGAAAGATCTCATCGATTGTAGACTTGGATTCAGAGCAAAGTACGTTAAAGGTGCTGCACAAGCAGTTAATTCTGGTGAAATTGATTTTACATGGCTAAAAAAAACAGATTACTCGACTTCTTTAGAAACTCTGAAAAAAATTCTCGGCATAGGTAACAAGATAGCAGATTGCATCATGTTATTTTCTCTTGATAAAATGGAATCTTTTCCAATTGATAGGTGGACGCAAAGAATTTTGTTAAAATATTATAAGAAAATTTTTGATAATGTAACAGAAAAACCAATGACAGAAAAAAAATATGAAAAACTTCATGAAGAAATTGTAAAATATTTTGGTTCTTATGCAGGTTATGCACAACAATTTCTCTTCAAGATGGAAAGAGATCTTAACAAAAAAAATTGGTTGTAAAAACCCTTAATATGGCTACTAATTGCCCGGTATTTGGGCCTGTAGCTCAGCTTGGATAGAGTGCTGGACTTCTAATCCAGTGGTCAAGGGATCGAAGCCCTTCGGGCCCGCTTTCTAGATATTTTATAAGAAATGGTCTTTGATGTTATGTTCCTAATAATTTAATTATCTTCATTTGAAAATCAATTTGATATGAAAGATATTGAATTAAAATTAGAGAATCTGGCTTTTAAATCTCATGAGATAATCAGAGGAAAAATCCAAGTAAATTATTCTGGAAGATATGATGGAGTAGTAGTAAATGCTCAGATTCTAGGTTCCAATCAACTCATAGTCTATAAATCATACAATAGCAAATCTATATCACAAAATCTTTCAAGATTATTCATTAATAAGAATGACATGCCACAAAATTCAGTGGAATTTACTGCTTCAATCGAATTTGAGCCGAAGGAAATTCACGAAGTCAAATTCAGGGCATCAATAATTCAAGAACACAAAGAGATTGAAAGCGATGTCATTTTTGGAAAATTAATACTCTGAATTTTCAATAATTGCATCAATTGTTTTTTATGATGTAGTAGCACCATGTTCTATAGTTATCTGTCCCTTCATCCATGGATGAGGTTCACAGTGATAATCTATAGTTCCTTCCTGTGTGAAGACAAATTGGTACATAGCCCCCGCTTTTATAACCCCTGGAGAACCAAAGTCACCACTATAAGCATCCTTGTATGGTTTATCAGGTGTAACAGTATGAGCTGATTCACCAGTATTTTTCCAAATTACCAGATTGTTTACTCCAAGCTGAGTCTTAATCTTCTTCGGTGTAAAGTTTTGTTCTTGTGAGGGATTTTCTGCACCAGGTACAATAATTATTGTAGTTGTATCACTAGGATGAATAACTTTGTCTGGAATTATGGGTTTTGCATTAAGTTCAGGGATATAGTAAAGTTGATAATAAGAAACTCCAAGTGCAGTTCCAACAATAATTGCGATTAATCCTATTCCATACGCATGACTGGAGGATGGAAGACTCAACTATTTTCTTATCTTGTTTTTAGTCTTATAAAGCTATACAAGAATAATTGAATATTTATTAAGATAGAATTAGAGCTTGGTTAGAAATTTGAAAATTGGCAGATCAAATGAAATTCAATAGTTTTTGAGTCTAGGGAGATAGACTTGTAGAGGATTCTTTACTTTCAAGTTGCTTTGGTGATTCAGTCTCTGTTTGAGGTGGCGGAACAGGGATCTTCTTGGCTTCATTTAGTCCGTGTCGATAGAGATGGAAGAGTCCAGCAAATACCATAAGAATCAACCCAGTTAGAAAGAGAGAAAAGTTCTTCATTCCACTCAGGGCTGCGTTGTATGCAGCTATGTTAAGATACACTTGGAATGCGAGAAGTCCTATAATTAACCAGTTAATCCACTTTCCTGAGAGATTAATCGGAGATGATTTATGTGGACCTTTAGAAGCTGCCAATTTTGCTTTTCTCTCAGATTCCTTTGCAAGTAGTATCATCATGTATGAGAATCCAAATCCTATAGGAACCAATAGTAACATCACCAAATAGAAGAAGATCGGATCGATTACAAGTCTAGCAACTAATGGTTTTGTAATATCTGGTGTAATGTAAAAGCCCCAATATGTTGTCACCATAACTTGGGTAATACCAGTAATTCCAAATGCTGTTACTAGTGGCCTGTCTTTCCAAGAGAATTTTTTGTATCTATCTATGAAGGGTGTCATTGCTATTGCTACAATGAATACACCAGGCCATAGTACACCTGTTACAAATTTGTCATACTGTGTTCTCAAAAATGCATAGATGCCTGTAAGATACCATTCAGGCACAGTAATCCCTGGTGGTACTGTTGGCTCAAACTTGGAACCAAGATCAACTGGAAAAACTCCACCTGTGATAAATATTGCACCGGAAATTGCCATTACCATAGGTACATCAAAGACTAGAAATCTAGGCATGTGAACTGCCATCAATCCTAACATTACTATCGGTAAGAGGAACACATGCATAGTATAGAATCTGAGAATAAAGTCAGCAAAGCCAGAACCAAACATAGCATCACGGATTGTTGGTCCAACTATTGGCATTGAATTAGTAAGAGATGCCGCAATACTGATTGCAAGTTCAGCACGTTCGCTAAATATAATATCATATCCAGTAAATGCTTCCAAAATAGTTACAACTCCAAGTATCACACCCGTGACCCATATGATTTCATTTCTTATCTTGTATCTTCCACTAAAGTACTGATAGTACATGTGAAGTACTGCAAGGAGAACCATTGCATTTGAAGCATGATAGTGAATATTTCGTATCATAAACCCGTAAGGAACTGTATCGTTTATTTTGGCAACACTATCCCATGCTCTGTCCAATATTGGTTGATAATAAAACATCAATAACGCGCCAGTGATTCCAAGAATTACAAACATCACAAATGTGAGCATCCCCAAGAACCCAAAGGGACTTACAAATCTTGCAGGAAAAGAGAATTTAGTTCCGATAAATACAGTTCTTTCTACTCCATCCCAAATCCAGTAGAAGAAATCTACTAGACCGTTTCTACGCTTTAAGGAAACGACCATACCCCACTATTCCATTTTCGTTTACAGACCACACGGCTGGTCTAATCCATAAATTTCCATCATTATCAGCTTCAAAATAAAGAGTTGGCAATACATTTGATGGAGAAGCTTGCAATGAAGCTGGTCCAGCAAATGCCTTTCCATTCAATGGATTATACATACTTCCATGACATGGACATTCCCCTCTTTTTCTACCTTCTTGTGGCCAGTATTTCCATAAACACCATAAATGTAAACAGACCATGCTATATGCACGAAAAGCACTAACATCATTTTTATCTCCCCCTAGCTCGTCAGGTAATCTAATAAACTGCCATTTTTTAAATGCCTCTTGATCAAGTACGGTATCTCCTGTTTTTGGATAAGTGATAACCTCAGAATGATTCTTTGGAAAAGTTTTAACATTTGCCTGTGTTCCATCTGGCAAAATAACTTGTGCCCTTTCCAATGATGCATTAGATGGATTTGGCATGAATTTACCCCATGGAATGAATGGTGTAAAGGTCAAAGCAACACCCGCTGCGCCAAGTAATTTCAGAAAGTCACGTCGTGATAGGGCATCCTTGGCAGAATCTTGCTCAGACATCCAAAGCTCCGTTCTTGAAAAATTGCATATAAACCTTGTCTAACTTCTTTTTGAAATTCTTAATTTTTTCAAAGTAATTACGGTTATTGTAGATGCCATTGCAATTCCCATCACGATTTCAATCAAAGTTATCAAATTTTGATCGCCATTATTCTGGTTAAAGATTACACCGGGACTGGAATTATCCACATTCATTACAATATTTACCATTTCCGTATTTCCTGCTCTATCTTTTGCTATAGCTTTTAAAATATAATTTCCATTGGCAAGAGTTGTTGTATTAAATTGAACATTTTTTATATCATGGAAAATTTGTGTAGGAGTTGTTACAATCAACCAATCTTTTTGTGCCGGATTTAATTCGTTCAAATCTAAATCGATTTTAACTGAATGACCTTGACATGCTCTAATAGCAAATTTAGATGGATGAAATTCAAATCGTTTCTTAAAACTGGTTTCCACGATTTCTAATATCATCCATTCGGAAATTGTTGTGGATCGACAT
>JBGPGB010000026.1:0-11184 GCA_041483595.1 Nitrosotalea sp. | reverse complement strand
CTTGTGTTCCTTTATAATGTTTTGGATTGTTGGTATCATCAGCTTGGTCATAATAAGGTCTTGGTGTTCTTTTGGCATTTTTTCCCACTGAGTTATAATTACTTCGAGGATTGTATCAAGGTCGTGTTGCTTAATAATTTTCATCTGTTGTAATGGTTGAAGTATCGCCAAAAGTAATAGTGGATAAGTATTCATTAGTTCTCAATTATTTGTGAAATCTTATTACATTATTATAGCGAGTAAATTGTAGAAATCAATGGTAAAACAGATAAATAAGTGATAAGCAATAGGAAGCGCAAGGGCAGGGAACAATAAAGATGGAAAATGCAACTGGTCATAATTGGCGCATAGAATACGAACCGAAAGTAGTTGATACGGCTAACGGGCTTTCGTCGAATTGGATTGATGATGATATTGCCGTTACGATAATCCTACCAATAAAGAACGGATTTGAATGGCGAATAGAGACGACAACCAAACAAATGAAACTTGCTACCCGCTCTTGAAGCGGGTTTCTTTTTGCGCCCCACATCCCCTAAATTTAGATTTAGGAAATAATAAATATGACAAAAACTTATAGAAATAAATGGTTAGAGATAGTATGGCGTCGGTCGGAGCCTGAGTTTATAATAATAAAGTATTTGAATAGTCATTTGGTATATTGGCAGAATTGTAGTGGAATATCAATAGCGACTGGAATAGAGGTAGGACATGTATATAAAGTTTTAGCTGAGTGGTATGCTTCGGGGATATGCGAGTGGAATTATGTAGATGGGTTTAGGTTATCGGTGATGGGCCAGAGTCATTATCGGAGGTATGTTGCTGAGCATTATTTATAAAAACTCACCATTTGTTGTTCTTGAGGATGGAAGGGTCGTAAACAGTTATACCATCTGGATTCTCTTTTTGCATGGTGTGGAGTGTGTTCATAGCTATAATACTTAAAACTTGTTCTAAGTCGTGGAGCGTTTCTTCGAGATGGTTAAGTCGATGAATAATCTCTGTTTCTAGGTTATTAAGTCGAGTGTGAAGTTGAAGGTCTGTCTTGTTCATGGTGTTTCCTGTGATGTTGTAGAAAAATGATTGATACACTAATATAACAAACAGTAGCATAAAATCAATGTTTCTTTTTGTTCTTATTTATGCTAAAGTAACTAAATAAAGAAAGCCACTTGGGGATTCAATTCAAGTGGCAATTCAAATACAAGCGGAGATCACAGTGTTATATAGTAACAATAAATCTATTATTTACAACCCCAATAACTTCACACCAAAAGATTATCTTCCAGCGTCACTGCATAAGCATTGTATAAAGGCTCAAATCTTCGTACACACCATATTATCATTATCAGCAATCAATAATAAAGATGAAGCAGATTATATTCAAATCAACTGTAAGAGGATGCAGTCTTTAATTGGTTGGCGTTATTATACAAAGATAAGAGATGCGTTAATAGGGTTTGGTGTTATTGAGTGTGATGGTGTTTGGGCCAAAGGTAAGAAGAATATGGGGTTTCGTCTTACCAAGAAGTTCAGACAGAAACACATCAATGCTATAGAGCTAAAAGGTGTTAATGCTGTTAAGATTAAGAATATAAAGCCAAAGGTTGTAGTGAGTAGCGAGTTAGAACAATATCTCTATAACTGGCTGGTGAGAGTTAAAGTTAGTGATAGCTATAAAGATGTTGTAGTTGAAGGTCGTAACTGTACAAGAAGAGAAATATCTATTGAGAAATTAAGGCTTGGTCAGTTTAGGTTCAACTGTTTTAATGCTGGTCGTATCCATCATAATATCTCTTCTATTTATAAAAAGTATAGACCTCATCTGACTATTGATGGTAAAAGCATGATTGAACTTGATATTGCTAATAGTCAGCCATTGCTTCTATCTGTCTTATTACTCAAGTATTACAAAAGAGAAAGTAATATAACATATAATATAACCACCCATATACATTATGATACACCATTTTGGGGTATTAACAAAGGTATTGACTATAAACCTTATAAGTTTATACAAGATGAGGTAATTGCCAATGTACCAGCAGATGTATCAGCTTACATTAGACTGTGTGAGAATGGTGAGTTTTACAAGTTCTGCCAAGACTTATGGAAGGATACAACAGATGTAGGAGCATTCAAAACTTTATTATACACTAATGTCTTTTATGGTAGCATGGCACAATGGACACTTGACAACAAATACACCAAGTTATTCATGGAAACCTTTCCTAATGTATGGGCTGTAATCAAACACTACAAAAGACACGACTACAAGAAGTTATCACACAGGATGCAAAAGATAGAAGCCAATTTAATGATTAAGAAGGTATGTTTGAAACTTAAAGAAGAGCATCCAGAAATACCATGTTTAACAATACACGATTCAATTATGACAACACCTGATAATGAGATGATAGTGAGAGGCTTGATAATGGATGTCTTTAAGAAAAAGGGATTAAGGCCGACAATAAAACAGAAGTGAGACTAAATAAGAATAACCTTTCAAAAAGAATTGTGTTCCTTTTGACCACCATGTAGAGTATGACATGGTGGTTTTTCTATTTGATGGATATATAATAAGAGATGCAATGTCTCTCATTTCGGTTCTCTTAAAAACCACCAAGTTGTTCTTGGTGGTTTTCTTATTTTCTGGCTAAATAGAAGTATGAGTACACAAATAGATGGTGGATTACAGATTCAATCTCACACAGTTACAAGCACCCAAGTAGATAGTAGTATTATAACTTCTGGTAATGCACAGCTTGTACCTGCTGGTGGTAGTACGGGTGAGGTATTAACCAAGACAAGTGGAACAGATTACGATACAGAATGGAGTAGTGGTAGTGGTGGTGATGTTCCAACTCCTCCAGGCGATGCAACCCAATTCCTTAATGGAGCCAGTACACCAGCATTTGCTCATGTTACTGATGCAGATTTATCCACAACAGATGTAACCACCAACAATGTAACATCAACCAAGCATGGATTTGCTCCTAAGAGTCCTGCTGATGCTGCACAGTTTCTTAATGGAGCCGCTACACCAGCATTTGCCTCAGTGACTAAAGCCAATGTTGGATTATCTGCTGTAGAGAATACTGCACTGAGTACATGGGCTGGTAGTACAAGTATCACAACAGTTGGAACTATTGGAACAGGCACTTGGAATGGTACAGCTATCACTGGAGCCAGTCTAAGTATGGCTGATGTGACGACTAACAATGTTACATCTACTGCTCATGGCTTCGCACCAAAATCACCTGCTGATGCTGCTCAATTTCTTAATGGCGCTGCTACTCCTGCATTTGCATCAGTAACTAAGGCTAATGTTGGTCTTGGTAATGTCGAGAATACAGCATTAACCACATGGGCTGGTAGTACATCTATCACGACATTAGGCACAATAGCGACTGGTACATGGTCAGGCACAGCAATAGGTGTGGCTAAGGGTGGTACAGCATTAACAGCGACACCTGCTAATGGTGAATTACCAATCGGTAATGGTACAAACTACACGCTTGCCACAATAACACAAGGAACAGGAGTAACGGTTACAAATGGAAGCGGTACTATAACTATCGCAAGGTCATCACCCGATTATATAGAGTTTTACAGTACAGATAATGTAACGGCAAGTGCTACTGCTTGGACAAGTTTGAACTCGGCAGCATCATTATCAACAGGTGCAAGTAGTGGAATATCAAGGTCAACCAATAGACTGACATTTACGCATACTGGCGTTTATCAGATTACTATGTCGGTTGGCTCATTTAATACAAACTGTTATATGGGATTGCGATTGCGGAGGACGAATAACACAGCAACTACATTAGTGCAATCGGTAGGATATGCCACTGGAACAAGTCAAACAAGCCCATCTGTAATGACTGGTATATTTACAGTTGTCTCTACAGGTGATTTGATTGATTTACAATATGTGATTAGTGGTACAGGTGGAACATTTAATAACACGACCATTGATTCCGAAGTAATGAGGTCAATCAATGGTGTTGTTGTTCAGTTGACTTAAAACCAAAATCTTAATTCTTTCACATGGTCAAGTTCAATGGCATTATCCGTTTTAATCTTGATGATGTTAAGAGCCTCTGTAAAACAATTCTTTACTCGAACATCTTCTTCGAGAACTATGTCTTTGTGCATGGAAGCAGCTAACCAAAAAGCTGCTGTTTGATTTACACAAATTTGTTTAGCAGCTTTGAACACCATTGCCAATTCTAATAGATTATTTGTTTTGTACCATTTTATACCTGGACAAAGAAGTTTCATGGCTTCGTATTCACTTTCAAGGCCACAAAATACAGCATCAGGGAAAATTTTATAAAGTTTGGGCCACATTGGGTCACTGTTATGGTATCTCAGGCTCCGACAAAAGATGGTATCTGAGACATAATTCTTCTCTGGACACTCAATCCAGGGCGTCACAGTCAAGGAATTGGTATTGAATGCCTCTTCTAACGCACCAGGAATGCTTTTACGCCACTTTGCACTGTTACGCCATATATCCAGGTCTATAGCATTTGGGTCTTCTCTAAATTCAACCTGAGCGATGTAATGTTGTTCTTCCAATAATTCCTTTAATACATTCAGCCGTTCAGCCGTCATAGGTTCTCGTGTGTAAGGTCTTGATACAAAGTTTAGATTAACAGTTCCCCATTGTTTACAGAGACTCATGGCTGCAATAGCATCTCCAAAATCTCCACTGATTTGAACAGTTTTGAGATCATCACAACTCAGCAAGCATTCACCATCAGTTGTGTCACACCAAATAGTATCAAAAATATGGTGAGTTGCCTCGAACTTTTGTATGGCTTCTATGGTTGATGGGCTTCTTGCATTCGTCACCCAAATAAAAGAACCTATTTTGTTGGCAAGATAAAGATTATGATAGGTTTCTTCGACAGTTGTGCCATGAACTAGGACTAAAGACACGGGGCCAGACGGAAGATTAGAGATAGTGTTTGGATTGCTGAGGATTATCCTAGAATAACTTTCATTATGGTCATGGGCGTTATGCATGGCTATCCAACTATCTGTCTCATTTTGAGTGAATTTTCTCCAAGCCTCATGGTTTGTAATGCCAAGATAATGAATGTTTCTAATGGCTGTAAGTAACATGGCAAAATAGTGTCCATTACCACAGTTTATCTCAACTACAGATTTAACATAATCTTTAAGTTGTTCGGCTATATGGTATTTTTCATTGAATCTTATCTGGAAGTATTCAGTTTCTTTTGTTTGGATAGTTGGATCGTATGTCCAATTAAAATAATGGGCTATATTGAAATCGTATTGTGTCATGTTACTATTATATAATATGGTAAATACTATTTTGTGCGGTGAAGCATTAGAGGCGGCTGGATATTACGCAACACAATCATCTGGCATAAATCTAACGCCATACCAAGTAGTGCTAAAGACAGATTCACCAATGATTTTGAGTATGTGTTCTTTTTTGTACAATCCAAGAAGTATAAGTTTAACCAGCAACTTGAACCTTATGCACCAGAAACGCCGACAAGGATGAAATATGGCAGAAGTAACAATCACAAGTACAGTGATGGCGGTTTAGATAAGGTTGGTATGACGGGATTGACGATGTTATGGCCTGATGAAAAAATAAAGGCAGTGCAAGCAGCTATGGAAGTTGGTAAGGCTTATGGTGGTTTGACTTCAAAATGGAAAGTTGGTGAAGGTGGTAGAGATAAAGACATGGACGATTGGGTTCGTAATGGTGGTTATGATAAGGCTCCTGGGCGAAATAAAAGATGTGTATGGAAGTTAAGTCACAAGAATTACAAAGGCGCACACTTTGCTGTGTTTCCACCAGATTTGATTGAGCCATGTATTTTAGCTGGAAGTCCCGAAGGTGGTGTTGTCTTGGATATGTTTATTGGTTCTGGAACAACTGCTATGGTTGCTAATAAACATGGTAGAAGTTGTGTAGGTATCGAATTAAACCCAGAGTATATAAAGTTAATTGAGGAAAGATTAAATGACAAAAGTTCTAGTATTAGTTCCAGTGAAACCAACAATGCATCCACAGTTGAAACAAATCCAGAGAGACAATTTGGAAAAGTTGATGACATCTAATCCAGATTATGTTCTGGACATTAAATGGGATGAACGTGGTGCTAAGAAGGCTACTGACCATAAAAGTAAAGTTGAAATTACTGCTCGCATCAGACAAGGCATGATTGATGATTATTTAACAGACCATAAGTTTGTTGTCTGGATTGATGCAGATATTGTTTCATATCCATCAAATGTCATAACACAGCTTCGTAGAACAACTCGTGACAACATCAGTGCGCCATTCATTATGATTGAGGATGATGAAAAAAGATTTTATGATACATCTGGATTTGCTTATAAGGATGAAGCTGGTAATCCAAGAAGATTTAGAAATGATTTTCCCTATCATCCACTAGATTTCCATATCGGTGATTATGCAGAAGGTTATTATTATTACAATGTGGAGAGTGTTGGATGTTTTTGTATAATACCAAGTGATATTTATAAGCGTGGAGCTAAACACCAACTACCAGAAGGTCGTAATGGTGAAATGTTTACAGACTGGTATGGAGTTTGTCAATTTGGAAAAGACTTAGGTTATCAAGTTTGCGCTGTGCCAAGTATTAAAGTTTTACACGCTAATTTACCGAAATTCGGAGAACAGTGGCATTAAAGTTTATTTTTAGCTGATTCTATGGCTTTGAGATATTCGTCTCTATCCAGCATTCCATTAGCAAATAGTATTTCTATTTGATGTATGGCTTTTTGATTTTCTTCTTTCATTTTTTCTTTTGGCTTTTCTTCCCAAGTTTCCATTACATCAGCAAACTTAGCTTTAAGTTTTTGAATGGAATCATAAAACTGTTGGTCAGTTAGCATACCATTAGCGTGCGCATTCGCCAAATGAACATAAGACTGAGAATACTCATCTTTACGAGTAATGATGACAACTTCTTCTTTTAGTTCTGGCTTATTGATGGGTTGTGGTTCTTTATAAACTTTATCTAATTTACCAGTTTTTTTGTCTCTTGGGTGACAAAGTATAGAACGTATTTGCCAATCTGTCAGTTGGTTAATCTGAGGAATGGTGTAATGGTAAGCATCAATTAAATTTGCAAAACACGCTGCGATTCATAACCGCTCTCCTTTTCTCTTACGCCATACTTCTTTAATGGCACTGTTCAATTTCTAATAACCATTCAACATTTGGCACATACTCCAAAACATTAAACTCAAATGATTCTTCACCATATTTGTTCCATGCCTTTTGTAAGTGAGGACTGTTTTTATTATTGCGCAAGGTGTGGCGATGAACCGCCCACCGTTTTTTTATATTTACAGCACTTCCAACATAAGACTTGCCATTAACTTTATTTAGTATCTGATATATACCTGTATTCATTTGTGTATTATACCACAATTTATCAAATAAACAATGCTAGTCCTCCAATGGTTTGACGATGGCTTCTTCTGGCACATGGTCGGATACGCCATAAGATTCATTCACAATCAATCTAAACAAACTCACGAGTTCATCTCTCTTGTCAATAAGAATCTTCAACAACTCTTGTTCATCCACATTGAACAAAAGGCTCAGCATCAATTCAATACCTTTAGGTGTTTCGGCATAACGCTCAAAACGATAATTGCCAAGCATAAAGTTATCATTGAGAGTGGTAAGGTGTTCTTTGAACTCTTCCTTACTCATAATGGGTTTTAGACCTTTGGAGGCTTCGATGGCTCTACTAAATTGTCGTTGTTCAAATTTAGCCTTGATTTCTTGATTGATTGGTGATACTGGATAAGTCTTACCCCTCCAGATAAAATTGTAAGGAATACCGCAACATTTCGTCAATTCACTGATAAATCACCATACTTTCTGTAAAATTAGGTTCTTACAATGATAGTGCCATGACTTTTCAAATATGCTTCCATAATATACGATTTTTTATTTGACTAATTGTATTTCTAAAAACATTAAACTTTTGACCAATCTCTTCTTGAGTGAGATTACCTTCTTCACACAGTTTTCTAATTTCAATAACTTCTTTTTCTGTTAGTTTTGATAAATGACATTTCTCACCCATTGTTGTATAGTGTCCATTTTTCATTTTATCATTAGCATTATCTTGTTTGTCGCCCCAATAAAGATTATCAATATGGTTATTATCTCTATTATCATCTTTATGAAGTCCAAAGGATTTATCTGATGGTGATGCAAAATGTTCGAGGACTAAAATATGTATCAACTTGTTTATTCTACCATTTTCATTGTATAATGTAATTTGTTTATATTGACATGACTTGTTGCCTGACAATTGAGGTTTAAGTAATATATAATTATTTGAAATTACATATCCTTCTATAAATCCAGTAATCTTATTTCTATTACGAACTCTATAACTTCTAACTTGTCCTTCATCACTAATTTCATAGCCAGGATAATTTTTAACGGGTTTCCAATTCATAATGTCTCCAGTTCAAAATTGTAATTATAGAGTAAAAGGCACTAAATACAATAGCAAAGATACTGCGAGGAAAATATGAGTTATTTAACAAATGCTGAATTGATTGATTTCATTGATGAAAGAATTATCAGTGATCTCTGTACCGATAATGGTGTTCGTCCATCTTTGGCCCAAGTTTTAGTTGACCCAAATGTAACACTCGCTTGTTCTACTGCTTCTGGCATGGTAAATAGCGCAGCCCTAACAGCACAAAGATATTCAGTCCTACAACTTACCTCACTAACTGGCGATGACTCTAATCTTTTGAAGATGATTGTAGCATGGTTGGCATTTGGTCAGTTGTGCATGAGGCGAGGTCGTGATCCTGAAACCAATCCAGCTTATAAAGAAATGATGAATTACTTAGTGCAAATACGCCGTGGTGATAATCTTTTCAATGTTCCAGCTAATGTTGGTGTTGGTGTACCTGCTGAACAATTCCCTACAGCAGTAAATTACCAAACAGTTAATACGGTTAGAACAGCAACTAATAGATACTTCCCAACTAGAAGAAACCAAAACACAACATCGTAAAGAGAGACTATGGCTACACTTACATTCATCCTTACTTCTGTTCAAACAGCACTGACTGCTAACCTCTTTCAGACCTCAACTTGCTTTTTTGGTTTTGAGCCTGAGCAGAGCATGAGTTATCCGCCTGCTGATAGTTTTGTTGTTATACAGCCAAACACGCTGGATGATAAGTCTCAGTTTTGGCAAGGGCAACCGAACAAACGTGGTTACTTGTGGCGATATTCTTTCACTCTTTGGTATTTCACTCGACTTGGCACAGATGAAAGTCATAGAGATGATTACTGGCTTAAAGACCAAACATTAGGATCATTGGTTGCAGTTGATAGTATAATTGATACATTACAGAATTATGTGATAAGTTCTAATGGTGAGAACTTTGGTGTTAAATTGACAAGTATACAGTGGCCAACAAGAGATAGACCTGCTTCTGGATGGGGAATAACGAAGCTAAGATATGTAACAGACCTAAGTTCAAGGACACAATAATATGCCATTAACAAGTATTTCATTAGTCAGTCAGTTAAATTGGAGACTTCAAAATCCCAATAATAGCTACTACAACTTGGCGCAAGAAGGTGATGGCACAAACTTCACCATTGGAGCTATTTCTTTAGCTGATTGGACACAAATCTATGCACAAGTCTTCACAGTATTGCCTGGTTCAACTACAACCATTGATGTAAGCACTTTTTTATCTTTAGTGTATGAACTTGTGACCTTGAAGAATGTATTAAGTTTATATGTATTGCCTATTGGTGGCGACATAAGAATTGGGCCAGGGGCAACCAACCCATTAGTAATCCCTGTGTGGAGTGGAACAGGTGCTTATAGTTTCATTGAAGCAGGTGGCAATTTAGTTTATAGTCCTCCTCATACTTCACTAGGCACATCTGTTGATACTACTCATAGAAACATCAAGATTACGAATATGGAGGCATTAGCATCTGCTTGGATTCCATTCACGACTTATGCCATTGATGATAAGGTAAGCAGGCTTGGTATCAATTATCGAGCGCAACTTGGTAGCACTAATGTTCAACCACCAAGTCCTGTTTTTTGGCAAGTTGTAGATACGGCTGTAGTTGAAATTTATCTCATAGGTAATGAAACACCACAAAGTAGTTCCTCTTCTTCTGGTTCTTCTGGTTCTTCTGGAAGCAGTTCAAGTGGAAGTTCTGGAAGCAGTTCAAGTTCATCTTCTACTCCTGGCGAAACATGTCCATGCGTAGATACTATTCCAGATAATCTGACATTGACCCTAACAAATGCTGGAGCCGCCTTCTGCATCAATGGATTAACTTGTGCTTTGACAAACACTGGAAGCCATGTTTACACTGGTTCGTTGGTTACTGGTTCTGGATGTACTTCACAGACCTCTTGGGATGTTACATTCTTCTGCACATTCATAGGCGAAGATAATGGATGGATTATGTATATTGGTGAAGACTTGGTAGGATTTTTGTCTGCTCCACCATGTACGCCTTTCCACGGTGCATTTACCAGTGTTGCTTGGAGCGCTTTCCCAGGAAGTGCTATTAACTACGATATAACACCATAATAAATTTTCCAGATTTTTTATGCTAGTGAATAAATACTATGGATGAACTTTAATTAAAGGAGTTTCTTATGGCTTTCGTAGCAGCTTGCGGCACATCTGGTGCAGTCTTAGTCGGAACTGCGAGTTACGCATTTTCCGATTGGGCGCTCAACATGGACGCTAAACAAGTTGAAACCAGCAACTTTAACAGTGGTGGATTTAGAACCTACTGCTCTGGATTAAAAGGATGTATGCTTGATCTAAATGGGAATTACGATGTAGGTCCATCTTCTAGCGGTGGAAACATGGCATTGACACTTGGTAGCCCGTACACATTTACTCTTGAAGTAAATGCAACAGTGACTTTCATTGTTACTGCCAACGTGGCTAAAATTTCGGTCACACAAAATGTGGATGAAAACGCTAAAGTTAAAATCAGTGCGCAAGTATCTGGTTCATTTACAGCAGCTATTGCATAACAAATTCGCAATATAATTGAATAAGCACCAATGTTAAAGTTGGTGCTTTTTTAATAGATAATACATGATTGATCCACCTGATTTTGATAAAATT
>JBGPGB010000025.1:0-11263 GCA_041483595.1 Nitrosotalea sp. | reverse complement strand
GTCATTGACATTTAATGAATTAGTTCACAAAGTTAGAAAAGCTCCTTCAACTGTTTCCACATTTCTAGGAAAACTTGTTGATGAGAACATAGTAGGATTAAAGATTGTAGATCTGAAGAAAGTCTACTTGTTGAAAAATGCAGACATGGTTAATGAGATAATAAAAAAATACAATCCAGTCCTGCTTGAGAGAGTCGCATACAATTTTGCAGAGACATTCTCAAACCTTTAGGAATTACAAATCAAAAATCATATTTCATAATCATGGATTGTTTTATCATTGTGCCAAAATCCTAAATGCGATCAAATGAGAATCAACTCACTATTTATTTAGAGATATAGTGTAAAACGTCGTGAATCTGACTTGGCAAAGATAGAGATCCTGTTTATTATTCTGTATATTTCATTTTCGGGGGTTGTTTTTTTCTCAGCTTATGGAGATGGACTTGCAAGCGAGACATTGCCACCTGCAATGATTGGAAATAGAAACGTCACTCTCTCAATTAACACATCGCCATTTTTGATTGACACAAATCATGCTGGTACTCAGATAAACTTTGTTGTGTTAGATGCTGCCAACCAGACACCCATCCCACAGGCAACAATTGCAGTATCATCTTTCAAGGGAGGTACAGCCGTATTTGGCCATATTTTTATGAGTGACAGCGGAAACTTTCTCCTTAGTCTAATACCAGACTTATCCATCAATAATACTTCAATTGACGAAGATGGAGGTCCATTTCCAGGACTTTTAGGCCATGGTGGAAATTACAATATCAAAGGGCCAACATTTGACTCTGGAGGCTTATACAAATTCAAAATAGAAGTTCTTACAATGGGTTCCTATGATTATAAAGTCAGCAAGTCATATGATGCAGCCATATCAATACCTCAAACGAATCAATATCAAATTGATGACAAAGAATATGGAAAACAAACAGTAACGTTAATTGCATATTATGATCAGATCAAAAATTTCCAATACAATTCTGACAACAAGACAATCAATTTTATAATGCCATTTAATTGGGATCCAGTCAACATAAAACAAGTTTCAGTGGTGCATCAAGAATTAAAGATACCAAAATCCTTTGGAGATTTCATAGTTACAAAATATGACGCATTTGTAAATGGGGTAAAATTACCAGATAAAGCAGTAAGCATAGATGATTATTCCTCCGATGAGCGAATTATACACTTGATTTTATACAGAGAAGAGCTAGCAAGCATAGCAGTACAAAACAATTCAAAATCTGAGATGAATTTTAAACTATTGCCTAGTGAAGATACAGGCTTTCCACTAGTCCAGTATACAAGAAATGCCCAGTACAAGGTAAGTCTTAGTTGGGATCCTCCAAAGATCATTCCAGGTTCAACAACAAGATTTAGTTTCCAAATACTAGATCCTTACTTGATAAACAAGACGGCAGATCCTATGAATTATGACTTTTCCATAATAGCAGGAAAGAGCGGTTCAATTTTTCACAAGAGCGGAGTTACCAATACAGATGATAAACAAAATACAATTGATGTCAAGTTTCCAACGAATTACACAGGCCCAATTACCATTGCATTTGAGAATTTAAATGCAAATAGTTTTGCTGATTCTGAATTTTCAGGAGTTGTCTCTAAGATTCCAGCAATACCAGAGTTTCCCGCAGGTTCTCTCCTGGTAATTGCAATCATATTTTCATTTATTATAACATTGAGAAGATTTGTGAGAGCATAGAAGTGCAAAGAGGCGCTTTAATTTTAATTTGTGGGGCTTGTATGCTATTTGGAGGATATTTTTTGTCCCGACTTGTAATTGACTTGATTCCAACAATCAATCCAGCCAATTCAAGTCTAATCACAGATACTGGTTATCACATGTTGTCTCTTAGCAATCAATTATCGCTTGTTAGTCAGTTTGGAATCGTGGTTCTCGTTATAGGAGTAATTGTATTTTTCACAGATAGAAGAAAATCCAATGACTCAAAACCTAAACATTAACTAAAGTTTTTTATTTTATACAAATATAACACTAGCCTTTCATGCCATATCCTACAAGCACAGAATAGCATCCAAGACCACATTCTTCACATATTGGTTGCATCGATGAACTTTCTGCGCTTCCTATACAACATGGCCTTTTTTCTCGTCCCATATGATCAACTGAGACTATAGCCCAAGTAGGACAATCAACAGGAGTTGTTCCTATTCCACCCCAGTTTTGCTTCATCAATTCAAGCTGACTGTCAGGATTTATGACATAGTCATCGTTGAACTTGTTCTTCATTGCAATTATATCATCAACTACCTTTGTCCTCTCAGGGCCAAATGGTAAGAAGAGCGGATCATTTTTCATAAAGGGAGTATGAAATTGAAATCCAATCTTGTTTGTGTGATCATGCCAATCTTCCATTACATCTTTTACCGTCTTGTAATTTAATGAGTTTATGGTCATGGTAATCCAAATGTCTTTCCATGCTTTTTCCCCATTATTTTTTACATAATCTAGTACATTTTTTCTTGTCCTGTCCCAAGAATCAGTTCCACGAATTTTATCATGAATCCCTTTTGTACCATCTATTGAGATCCAATAAAAATATAGGTTTTTAATTTTTTTCAACGGAATAGTTCCGTTAGATACTATACAGATTCTTTTTGGAAATTGCTTTACAAATAAATCAATTACATCTGGTCGAAGAGTAGGCTCACCCCCAACCAGAGTAATAATAAAAACATGTCTTTTCTTAAATTTTTCATCAATCACTTTTTGCCATTTTTCAGTTGTCAATTCCTCATTTTCTTTTCTATTAAGCCACCAATAGCAATGAGTACAGTGCAAATTGCACACATTGATTATGTCAGCAGAACCATACAACGGACTTTTTCTGTGAAATAATTTGTAACCCGCAAATTTACCAAATATATGAAAATAGCATGGCATCTCTTGAATTATTTGAGTAAAACCCCTTCCCATTATCTCCATGACGTATCAACAGGTATTCCGAGTTAAAAGACATTTAGTGAAAATATCAATTTTATAAATACCTATTTTGCTAGATCGCGTGTTATCTTGAATTGATGCGTATTCAGTTAGCACACATCAAGGTTGTAGTACAGTTTACTTTTTCTAGTTTGCGAATTTTTTTTGCTATAGTTTGACTTATTTCGTCAATATTTTGACATTCCAATTTGACTATAACATCATAGTTTCCAAATACACCCAAGACTTCTTTTACGCAATCGATTGATTTTACCTCATCAGCTATTGTTCTTTCTGCTCCCATTTCACAATTTATCATGACGTAAGCTTTTTCCACCAAATTACATAACGCTCACTATATATGAAATTTTTGCATATACCATAATTAATAACATATTTATTTCATTATTTTTTCAATATTAAATTATATTTAGGTATATTATAGGTTTAATATGTAATTTTCATAGATAAATATCTAAACGATTATGCAATTTAGACTTTAATACAATAAGAGAAATTTGGAAAACAAATTTTCTTAATGAATAGATGATTTTTTCGATGCCATCAGGTATTGATATAATTAAAAAAAAATAAAAAATGTAAAACTACTGGTCTCCAATTAAGAAGGTTACATTCACAGTAGTTGTTACTTGTTGGTTTGACGTAAATATTGGAGTAGACTTTTCAGCCAGGCTTGCCCCGTAATATACCGGAGGAGATGGCACATTAAATTCTGACAAGCTTACCATTTTTACGCCAATTATTTTCTGGCCTAGAGGATCGATGGCTTTCTCTGCTCGAGATTTTGCATTCAAGACAGCCTTACCTAACAAATCATCTTGTATGGTTTGCTGTTTTTCAGGAGAGAGTGAAAACGATATGTTGTCTACCCTATTAGCTCCTACACCAACTGCAGTGTCAACTATAATTCCTGCCATCGATAGTTTACTGCTTTTTACATACAAAGTGTTTGAAGCTCTATATCCTGTTAGAATACTCTGGTGTACTCCAGTTTTTGGATCCGGTACAGAGTCCTCATATACTGGATAAATTGAGAATCCAGCAGTGCTGATCTCATCTTTACTTATTCCAATATTTTCAACAGCACTTACTACAGTATTCATCATTTGAGAGTTTGAGCTTATTGCATCTTGTGCAGTCTTTGATTCGGTGTCTACACCAAACTGAACAGTAACCAAATCTGGCATTACAGAGCTAGTTGCCGAACCCGTGGAGTAAACTGTTCTCTCTCTTGAGGGATACACTACAGGTACTTGTTGTCCATAGGCCTCTTTTTGAGACATCTCTAAACTTGCAAACACTGCAGTTGAAACAATCAGTATCGCAGCAAGTGTTGCAAGCATAGTTTTTTTCTGAGTTGTCATTAACCATCATAATATTAATAGAGTTTATAGGCTTTGATTAAATTTCATTTTAACTTAATTTTTTTTTAAAAATTATAAAATAACAATTGGTATCATGTATTTTTTATTAAAATTTAAAAAAAGTTTTATTTTACACTATTTTTTGATTTTCTTGAATCTTCGAAATACCCTAATTCCAAAGAATACTGCAAAAAATGCTACAGTAGCGCCTAAAACAGCAAAGATAATCAGCGTAGGATCTTGTGACAAAATTGATGGTTCAGGAGTTATTTGAAAAGGTACTGTTGTATTAGACTGAGCCAACGGAGCGGCTGCTCGTAATGGTTCGGTTGCCTGAGGAATATTTTTGCTCGCTATTTCAGGAATGTTTTCAGTTTGATTTGTAATTTGGTTTTTACCTACAAGATAAATTGTAGAACCTGTTACGACAAATGCCGCAATACTTGCCAAATAATGACGTAATTGTAAGAATATAGCATCTTTTTTTGATTGAGGCACTACATTCTCAGATGAAATTCCAGGAGGCACAATTACAAATGCTGTTTTTACTGGACCATAATATTTCATTTCCTTATTTTTTGAGCTTAGCTCAATCTTTTGTATTTTAATTAACCCAACACTAAGCAATCTCGTAATGTGCCAATTGACAAGAGGCAATGAAATATTGAGTGATTTTGCCAAATCGTTTGTACTTGCTACTCCTTGAGATATTTTGCCAAATATTGCTCGTCCTGTATCATTTGCTAGCTCTTCGCCGATAATCTTTATTCTCTCATCCTCAGTGCTAATTACTTCTATATGCTCCTCTGCCTTGACAAGAAAATCAGAATTATCATCGTTCTCTGACATCATTTTGGTTATCATTTTTACAATATATAATTGAACAATATTCTTAACTCATCAGTCCTGCGTAATTTTTATTTCCCTGTATAATACAACTCAAAATTTCGAACTTTATCGCCTATTATCAGCTTACAACCTCGTTAATTGATTCTCATAGATAATGTAAAAATAGCAGGCATTGTCTTTCCATGTATCAACATGATGCCTTTTTTGTTAAACATTTGGGGATGCATGCCAGAACTTTCCAAGAATTGCATAGATATGAGCAATGCAGGTTCTACATACATAGGAATTGTAGCTGGAGCCATAATTGGTGGCATTGTTAGCTGGTGGATTTACAACCGACAAAAATACACATCTGAGGAACAGGATCGTATCTTAGGCAAAATAAAAGATTTAGAGGAAAGCCACGGTAACATTTTGAGAAAACTCGAAGATTTTGATAATAAACATGAGTTGTCATTTGATGCAATACAAGAACTAAATGGAAAGATTGACACCCTCTTGAAAAAATCAGAGGACGATTTATCAAAATAATATCTTCATTTGTTTGAAAAAGTCCATTTTTGTTCAGTATTCATTTTCAATATTTGGTCTGGCGATATGTCTTTATGATCAATACCAATGTGATTAATGTACTCTAGCAGGCTTTTGAATTTTTTCTTGCAAACAGGACAGTCCTTTTCAAATCCACCCATATTATTTTAAATGTAAATTTCATATTTTAAGATATTCTAGATTATCAATGCTTAGAGCTTACCATATTCTTCTTCATCAGAGTATGCACGTTCTGCATTTTCTTCAATATCACGCCCAGATTCTTCAACCTCTGGACTTACTCCTATTGGAATCATAAGCAATACGAGGCCAGATACGATCATAAACCATGCTGCATCGTAGGTATTAATCGGAACTGGTAAGATTGAATTATGTCATAAGGTGGTGTTATTAATCATATTTTCTCAATAGATTTCAAAAAGAAATCTATTATCTACTAAGAGTGAGGAGCCATATGAAATATTTTTTGAGGGATAATCTTTAGAAGAATTCTCTTTTCTCCAGGCATTGCAAAGGGATACTTATCTACTCCCAAGTATTTTTTTGCCATCTTGTCAATGTGTTTGTCAGCATCGTGAGTTGTCTGTTCTATGACTTTGCCTCGTATTGTGACCATGTTGTAAGGGTTATTTTGATCAACTATTGAAATTGCAACCCTCGGGTCTCTTGAGAGGTTTCTTTGTTTTATCCTCCCCTCGGCTGTATTTACAATGATTACGCCGTCAACCAAATCTATCCAGGTTGGAGTTATTTGCGGTGAACCATCTTTCATCAGGGTAGCAACAAATGCAAGATTCTTGTCTTTCAGTAGTTTTTCCACATCAGTTGATATCTTATCAGTTTCAGTCATGGTAATTCGATCTTGTTTCCAAACCTGCCTTCCATCACTATTTCTGTTAATGGTTTTCTAGTATTTGGAATTTCACGCGCCTGAAGTTCAGAAGATAATTTTTCCTTGGGACCTCTCTTCCCTATCGCTATCATTGCAACTACTTGATAATCATCAGGTACTTCTAGATCTTTTCTTGCTTTTTCATAATCAAATCCTGCCATTGCATGAGTAATCAAACCTTGGGAGACGGCTTGTATTGCAAGATTTTCCCATGCAGCACCAGTATCAAATTGGTGTGTTATTGATGGTTGACCATTATTCTCAAAGTTTTTTCTAGATATAATTACAACTAGAACGGAGGCATCTGCACACCACTGTTTATTAAAATCAACAAGTAGATTGAAAAGATTATTCCAGCTTTTTGAATTTCTCATGGCATAGATGAACCGCCAGGGTTGACTGTTAGAGGATGATGGCGCCCATCGTGCAGCTTCAAAAAGAGAAAATAATTCTTTATCACCAATTTCACTATTTACAAATGATCTTGGAGACCATCTGTTAACTATTACATGATTGATATCATATGTCAGACTTCGAGTTTTTTGTACTTCAGAATCAATCATAAATAACGAATATTTTCTTTGATACTTAAGTTTAGCAGTAATTCCTTGTCAGTTGCCCATACCAAGTTTTATGTATAAACAAATTTCTTTTCATACAACATTGTTCAGTTTTTTACAAATTCAGAAAGTTATCTTTTCATGGAATCTATGCGAGAAAAAATAGGCCCCAGATATCTACTGGAAGCAATCACTGCACACGCAATACCAGTTCCAAGAAGTATGCCACCTACTACATCTAGTGGATAATGATCTCCAACATAGATTCTAGAATATGAGACAAGTAAGGCCTCCATTCCTAAAATTACTGAAAATATGATCTGTCTTCCCTTATTAAATCTCGAGAGGAGGACCAAGGCTCCAGCCGAGACAATTGTTGCATGCCCAGATGGGAAGGAGTAGTTGGCATCAGTTTGTATCAGCAAATTGTCACTAGAGACAGGAATTGGTCTAGATCTAGTAATCTCAGTTTTAAGTATAGTCCCAAGAGGAATAAGAATCAAAAATACTATTATAAGTAGAACTGCTACTTTGCGACCATCTTTTTTGCCAAATAAAAAGAGAAATGCAATGACTCCTATCCAAACTGCTTCTCTGCCATATGTTGTCAAGTCAACCATTATTTTGTTTAGAGTTTTATCATGAGGATTGTTGATTGTATTAAATGCGGAAACATCCCATTTTGCAACTTTGCCGTCATTATTAGAAATTAAAAAAGCGAGAACTACAAAACCTGCAAGTAATATTACAGACAGTATAGCATATTTCATCCAATATAATAAAATTAACGTATATTATAAAATAGATCACTGTTTACTTGCCAAGACAAAGATCGTGTACTTGTTCATCGCTCTCCCTACTACATCATATACAGTAAAACTTGTATGGCTTGTTGCACACAAGACAAGTCTTCATAGTTAAAAGTTCACATCCACAGGAACAACAGGCACCGATTCGCATTTTCATCTAAATTTAGTAATTACAACAATTAACAATTCTACAAAACTTCCTAAGGTTAACATGCAGTAGAACAATCTAGTGTAATTCTAAATTCGTGGAATATAAAATAAAAACAAAATTAAAACTCAATAAATGTTCTTCACAATACCAAAAAAAGTTTGCAAATTTCTTTATTCTACTCTATGATGTAAAACAAGCTGATCATAGTATCTGACAGACTTCATGTTTACAAATTCTAGCATACCATATCTCGAAAGTTCTCTTCCAAAACCACTTTGTTTTACTCCCCCAAACGGAATTCTAGGATCAGATATTACCACATTATTTACAGTAACAATGCCAGATTCTACCAATCGTGATAGTTTTTCAGCCTTGTCCAAATTTTTAGTCCATATACTTGCTCCAAGTCCATACTGAGAGGAGTTTGCCAAGGTAATTGCCTCAGATTCATCTTCAACTACAGTCACTGGAGCCACTGGTCCAAAGGTTTCCTCATGAGCGACGAGCATATTGGGAGTAATCTTGTCAAGCACTGTTGGTGCATAAAAATATCCTTTACTTTTGAGTCGCATTCCTCCGGTTAGAATTTGAGCTCCTTTGTCTACTGCGTCTTTTACGAGTTCTTCTATTCTATTTAGGCCATCAGCATTTACAAGAGGACCCATATCGGTTTCTTCAGACATTGGATCTCCTACATTGAGTTTTTCCGCTTTTTGAACAAACTTTTCAATAAATTCTTTTGCGACATTTTTTACTACAAAAAATCTCTTGGATGCAATACAACTTTGACCACAGTTTATGAATCGTCCCTTGACTGCACCAGTAGACGCTTTTTCAACATCAGCGTCAGAACAAACTATGAACGGATCACTTCCTCCTAATTCCAAAACACATTTTTTTATTTGTGATGATGCTCTTTGTGCAACTTTTGCTCCAACTATATTACTTCCAGTAAAAGTTACTGCGTTAACATCTGAATCAATTAATTTTTCCGCCATTCTAGAATCACTTTTCAAAGTTTGAAAAGTTCCTTCAGGAAATCCAGCTTTTCTGAACATATTTTCAATTTCAATTCCACATTGCATAGTAACACTTGCAGGCTTGAGAACTATTGTGTTTCCAGCCATAAGGCATGGAGCTGCAAATCGTAATGCCTGCCAGTATGGAAAGTTCCAAGGCATTATGCTTGCAATTATTCCTATTGGTTCAAAAGAGAGAAAACTTTTTCGTGCATCTGTATTTATTATTTCTTGGTTTAGAAACACCTCACCGTTATCTCCATAAAATTCCATGGCCCAAGCACACTTTTCTACCTCGGCCAGAGATTCCTTCAGAGGCTTTCCCATTTCTTGTGTTGCAATCTTTGCTAGATTTTCTTTGTTTTTTCGAAGTTCTTCGGAAAGAAGATGTAAAAACATTGATCTTTTCTTTGGATCAACTTTCCACTTTGAAAATGCCTCGCGTGATTTAATGATTTTATTTTTAAGATCAGTTTCTGTTATGATTTGATACTCTTCAATTATCTCCTCAGTGGTAGGATTAATTGTTCTTATTGACATCTAATCAAATTCTAATCAATACTATTATATACCTTTGGTTGGTTATTATTACCAATGACTGGCAACTATGACCAACCTGACCCATCAATTATGTTCAGGGATTGGATCCAAAGAAGTGGAAAAGCACAGATGGACTTCATGAGAACCTTTGGTGACATGATGAACCGTTCTAATCAATCCAATCCACTGGATGCGTTAAAGGAAATGACCGATAAAACTACCAGAGCACAATCAGACTTGGTACAAAATTTTGCTGAGACTGGATCAAAAGCAATGTACAATTGGTTCAATCTTGCACAGAATTTACCACAATTTTCATCATGGGGTGCATTTAAGACCTCAGTTGGAAGTAACGGTCGTATTTCCATACCTGAAGCAGAAAGGGAAGCAATCGGAATCAAAGAAAATGACCTAGTCCAGGTTATTGTAGTTCCAATTCACAAAAGTAAATCACAACAGGAGGTGAAAAAATGAGCAAAGCAGACGCAAAAGAAGCATACGCAGTATACAAGCAAAACATAAATCGCTACTTTGAAGAAGCAGAGAAGAATGTCACGCAATACATTCAAGCAATCTCCAATCTTCAGCAGGAATTTGCAACAGCATACAAAAATGCAGTAGAGACAGCAATCGAATTCCAGCAGGAAGCAGCAACAAAGAGTGGCTTTAATGCAAACCTTCCACCAACTTACCTCAAAGCAATAAATGATGCAACCGAAGAGATAGTAAAAACTAGTTCTGTACAAAATAAGGCGGTACTAGCAGCAATGGAAGCAGCAAGACAAAATATTAAAACATTCAATGACAACCTAAAGGCATTCACAACTATGGATGCAAGTATATTGCAATCATGGTTCTCAGCATTGAATCCAAGCAAAAACTAGATCAATAATTTTTTTATTTTTTTATTTCTCAGATCTCTCAATTAGCCATTGAGAAAATTCAGGAAGAACTTTCTTCTGTGAAAAGGAACTTGCTATCATACCTACATGTCCCGTTGGGTATATTTTCAGAGTTTTGTCCTCACTAGATACCGCATAATGAATAGGCATACTACATTCTGGAGACACAAGATGGTCGCCTACAGCAACCTGAGTCAAAAGAGGCATTGCTATATTTTTCAGAGAAACCCGTTTTCCTCCTACATACATGTTATTACTGATGAGAAGGTTTTCCTGATAAACATCCTTAATCCATTGCTTGAAGAGTTCTCCAGGAATTGGAGGAGTATCTGAAACCCATTTTTCTACTCTAATAAAGTTCTCTACGTAATCTTTATCGTGAATATTTTTGAAAAAATTAAGATATTTTTCGAAACCCTGCTCAAACGGCTTGAGAATTGAAAAAACATAGTACATCAATTCAGGAGGCATGTTACCAAGGGTATCAACTAACTTGTCAACATCCATGTGTTTTGCAAGATTTGAAACAACTGTACTATCTCTTCTACCATCAATCACTGGAGCAGTAAGAATTAGATTTTTGATTTTTTCAGGATGAAGAGAAGAATATACCGTAGAAAGAGTTCCTCCAGT
>JBGPGB010000024.1:0-11434 GCA_041483595.1 Nitrosotalea sp. | reverse complement strand
ATAATCAACACCAGAATTAATTATTTCCTGCTCTGCTTTGTATTTTGAAATGAAGTAACCAAGAGTGGTAGATTCATCAACCCCAAGACCGCTGATGTAAATTATTTTTTTTATTTTTGCTCTCTTACAAAGTTCAATGACATTTTTAGTTAGAGAAATATTTACCTGCTCATAGTCTGAATAGACGGTTTGTCTTCCACTACCGATAAAATGTAATAGTGCATTGGAACCCTTTATTTTTGAACCAAGATCACTCTCAGAAAGGGTTTTAGATATTATTGTTTTTCCAAAGTTTACTGTTTTTTCCCTCCCTTTTCGCACTATACCTATAATTTCAAATCCATTTTTTGAGAGAAATTTGCCTATATTCCTTCCAACAAAGCCATTTGCCCCAGTAATTACAACTGATCTACTTGAATACATGTAAAAACAGTGATATTATGCCGACAAATTAATTTTGGTCTTTATTGTATTATATCATAGTTGAATATAGTAGACTGTCA
Source organism: Nitrosotalea sp. (assembly GCA_041483595.1). Taxonomy (GTDB): domain Archaea; phylum Thermoproteota; class Nitrososphaeria; order Nitrososphaerales; family Nitrosopumilaceae; genus Nitrosotalea. Next base: position 10,931 of record JBGPGB010000024.1, on the reverse strand, counting down.
TCAGATTTTAGGCATCAGAGCAGGATCTTCACAAAAAGAGATAAAAAATGCATACAGACGACTTTCTTTAAAGTATCATCCAGATAGGAACAAAGATGACAAAGATGGAGAGATATTCAAGAAGGTAACAGAAGCCTATCAGCAGTTGAGAAAAGAAGAAAAGAAAAAAGAAAAGATTTCAGAAAGTGAAGTGGCTGCAAAATATTCAGATTTTTGGAAAAAATATGACAAGACGGTAAATGAAGAAATTCATTTTGGGCCAAATTTTACTGAATTCAGACATGAATTTGGAGCAAAAGCAACTCAAGACTATGAACATAATCAAGAAAAGGAATCCTCGCCAATGAGTACCCACATCATCCTTTATGGAGGATTAGGTGCAATCGCCCTTTGGATAATTCTATCAAGCATATTGAAATGATCTGATAAGGGATTAATACACAAGAAATCAAAGTTATTTCATGGGAGAGGAAGATAAGCCAAAGGGAAAGCTGAGAACAGGTTTTACCACAGGAACCTCAGCAACAGCTGGGGTAGTAGCTGCAATACTTTCAATCATGACTCAAAAAAAAATAGATTTTGTTGATGTTACTTTACCCAAGAAATCTCAGATTCGAATAAAAATCGAAAATTGTGAGTTTAGTAAAAGTAATGCAACATGTGTAGTAATAAAAGATGGTGGAGATGATCCTGATGTAACTCATGGAGCAGAAATAAGAACAGAGGTATCACTAACTGAAAAACCTGGAGAGATAGAAATTGACGGAGGAGAAGGAGTTGGTAGAGTTACCAAACCTGGACTAGGGCTAGAGATAGGAATGGCTGCCATAAATCCAACCCCAAAAAAAATGATAAAAGAAAATATTTTGGAGATAGCAAAAGATCTTATTACAAAAAATGGAATCAAGATTCTGATATCTGTACCAAAGGGAAGAGAACTTGCAATCAAGACAGATAATCCAAGACTTGGGATAATTGGAGGTATTTCAATCCTAGGAACAAGTGGTATAGTTATTCCATATTCCACAGCCTCTTTTGCTGCAGCGATTAGACAAAGTATTGAAGTTACTAGAGCAATGGGAGATGATATCGTTGTTTTAACAACGGGTGGAAGAAGTGAAGATTTTTCAAGGAAGATAATTAATTTACCAGACCATTGTTTTGTACAGATGGGAGATTTTTCAGGATATACAGTTCAGGTTTGTGCAAAGAAAGGAATCAAGAAGGCTTATGTTGCTGGATTCATTGGAAAGCTAGCAAAGATGGCAATGGGCGTAAAACAGACGCATGTAAAGGGCTCAAAAGTTGACATGGAGTTTCTCTCAGATTTGGCTAAAAGATGTAATGCCCCACAAGATGTCATAAACAGTATAAAAAAGGCAAATACAGCAAGGCATGTATTTGAAATCATAAATGAAAAAAACATTCCAGATTACTTTAATATGGTATGCTTGGAGGTTCACAAACAACTTGGAAAATATTCTGATAACAAGTTTGAGATCGAAGTAATTATGTTTGATTTTGATGGTAATGCAATTGGAGTTTTTCCAAAGAGTAACAAATATCTTAAGACCTAGGATGACAACTTTGTGGATAACGTAGCCATAATTGCAATAACAAAGAACGGTATTGATATAGCATTATTATTAAAGAAACATTTTCCGTTATGGAAGATATTTGTACCCTCAAAGTTTTATCAAGACGGAAAAGACATTGAATGGTTTGAAGAATCAACTACTTTAAAGATAAAAGAATTGTTTGAAAGTTACAGTGCACTAGTATGTATTTTTTCTTTGGGAGCAGTGATTAGATTGATTGCACCACATATGAAAGATAAAAAAACAGATCCAGCAGTAGTAGTGATAGATGATACAGCAAAATTTGTCATAAGTACACTCTCAGGTCATCTAGGTGGTGCAAATGAACTTACTGAGAAAACAGCATTAGCTCTCAATGCAACCCCAGTTGTTACTACAGCAGCAGACGTGAACAAGACAATTGCTGTTGATCTGCTTGGAAAGGAGTTTGGTTGGAGCATAGATGAAGGTTCTAGCATCACTAAGGTGAGTGCATTCATGGTAAATGAAGAAAAAATGGGAGTCTTTCAAGATGCAGGTGAAAAGAATTGGTGGCTTCCAAAGAAAGATCTTCCAAAAAATGTTCACATTTACAAATCTTTTAACGATCTTGTAGAATCTGACTGTAAAGGATTTCTTATCATTTCTGATAAAATAATAGAGAACAAAGAAATTCAAAATCGTGTTGTTATTTATAGACCAAAGACTCTAGTTGTTGGAGTAGGTCTGCATTGGGATACTTCCAAAGATACTATTAAAGAAGGAATAAATTTTTGCTTGTCTAAGTTTAAACTGAGTTTAAAATCCATCGGAGGATTTGCATCAATTAAAAAGGAAGTCAATGTAAAGGGATTACAAGAATTATCAGAGGAGATGAAGGTGCCAATAGAATATTTTGACAAAATAGATCTTTCTACCATAAACATACCTAATCCTTCAGATATTGTACAGACATTTGAGGGCACACCAAGTGTATCAGAGGCAGCCGCGATAAAGGCTTCAGGTGGAGATCTAATAGTTCAGAAACATAAATTTCCTCCCAATCTCACCATTGCAATAGCACGGAGATCAAATTGAAACGTGGTTTGTTGTTAATAGATAGAGGAAGTAAAGAAAGGGAAGCTGGCGAGGAGCTTGAAACTATTTGCAAAGAAGTAAAGAAGAAGGGAGATTATGCTTTTGCCGAATATTGTTTTTTAGAAGTAACACCACCATATATTGAAGATGGAATTAAAAAGTGTTTAAAAAGTGACATAGATTTTCTTACCATAGTACCATATTTCTTGTATCCAGGAAAAAAAGTAAAGGCAGCCGTTACAGAAGTTATGAAATATCAGGCTACAACAAATGTAAAATTTCTGGTCACGAAACCAATGTCTATGCATATGACCCTTGTAAAACTAGCAGAAAATAGAATTAAATCAGCATTGGAAAAAGGTGGAATCTCATTAACAAATGACAAAATAGATGTTTTGGTAATTGGGCATGGAAGTAAAGATCCAAACGCAAAAATTTCAATAAAATATGTGGTAGATGAACTTCATCATTCATATAGAAATGTTGATCACTGTTTCTTAGAAATCGAAGAACCAAATATAGAACAAGGAATACAAATTTGTAAAGAAAGGAATCCCGAGGTTCTTGTTGTTGTTTTTTACTTTTTACATGAGGGTGCACATGTAAAAACAGATATCAATGCCGATCTCAAGCCTGCACTAGAGAAATACAAATTGAAGAAAGTTCTAATCACACAACACATAGGTGCTGATGAGAAGATGATTGACTTAATCATTGAAAGAGCTAACGAGGTAGAAACATGATTACCCAAAAGGGCCAGTCAATCGAAGACAAAAGTATGGAAATAATTGATAGTGAGATTGGTCCTCATTCGTATTCACCTGATGAATGGATCATAGTAAAAAGAATAATCCACTCTACTGCAGATTTTGACTTTGCAAGAGGGAATAAGGTAATATTTCACAAAGATGCAATACAAAGTGCCATTAATGCATTACAAAAAGGCTGCAACATTATAGTTGATGTTAATGCAGTTACTGGTGGTTTTAACAAGGATAATTTGAAGAGATTTAGAAATCAAGTGATATGTAATATATCAGATCCTTTGGTAGAAGAGGAAGCAAAAAGATTAGACAAGACACGGGCCCAGACTTCAATGAGATTAGCTGCTAAACAGATGAACCAAGGAATTGTGGCCATAGGCAATGCGCCAACTGCACTTCTTGAAGTAATACAGATGATAAAAGATGAAGTGACATCACCCGCTCTTGTTATTGGAATTCCTGTCGGATTTGTGTGCGCAGTAGAATCAAAAGATGAGCTTTGTGCTACAAATGTACCATATATTACTAATTTAGGGCGAAAAGGTGGAAGTCCATGTGCTTCTGCAATAGTTAATGCACTTTTCAAAATTCTGATAGCAAAATCAAAACCTGAATAAAATACTAATTACTCTAAGTTATTTTCTTGAATAAGAAATACATGCTTTTACAAAGTTATCGGCAATTGGGGAGTTGGAAAAGTGTACATGCAGGTATGATGCCAGAGTATTATATACAATTAGACCATCTTTTTTGTCTTTAATACCTATACCGATAGACAAGTCATATGCAAATTTTGAATCTTTTGATACTAAATCCAATTCAGAATAATGGAACTCGTGACCTTTGATAATTTTTGACTGTAATGAGAATATAGAGTTTGATCTAATCTTTGCACTTGTATAATTTAATTTTAGTTTCTTTTCCATCATAGTAACAGCATCAAAAAGTCCAACCATTTTGAATTTTCCAGATTTGTAACTTATTGAGTTGGTTAAATACATGAGTCCCCCACATTCAGCATAAATTGGCAAGCCATCCTCAGCAGATTTTTTTATCAGTTTTTTCATTTGATCATTTCTTTGAAGTAAATCGCCTTTGACTTCTGGAAATCCACCTCCAATGTAGATTCCGTCACATGACGGTATTTTTTTATCTGAAACTGGGCTAAAGTATACAATTTCTGCACCCAATCTTCTTAATGAATTCAGATTATCAGCATAATAGAAATTAAAAGATTCATCTAATGCAACTGCTATTCTAGTTTGCTTTTTTTGGTTTTTCTTGTCAGGAATTTGAGGTAAATTAGATACATCTTTAGAAAGTTTAATGATTTTATTTATTTCAATAAAACCCGAGAGTGATTGGGCTATAGACTTGATTTTTTTATCAAGAGATAGTTTCTCTCTCACAGGTATCAGGCCTAAGTGTCTTGATTCTAATTGAAGATCATTATTTTTTGGGATGACCCCGAATATTGGAAGTCCTCCTTTTTTTAGTGCATCCCTGCATAGCTGTTCATGTTTTTTGCTACCAATTTTATTTAGTATTACACCACATATTCTAGAGTTTTTCTCAAAATTTTTGAATCCCATAGCAGTTGCAGCAATAGAACGAGCAACTTTACTTGCATCCAAAACAAGAATCACATTAGATTTTGTAATATTTGCAACATCATACGTACTTGCAAAGCTTGATTTCCCGCTGAATCCATCATAATATCCCATTACACCCTCTATTACAGAAAGGTCTGCCTGGGAATTTTGGATAAAACTTTTGAGAACTCCGTTTTTTCCCATCATCCAAACATCAAGATTATGGGCAACTTTACCTGAGACAGAAGTAAGATAGCTTGGGTCTATAAAATCAGGTCCTACTTTGAATGGTTGAACTGAATATCCCTTTTGCTTTATACCATGAATTATTGCTGTTGTGATAGATGTTTTACCTACTCCACTAGTAGTACCAGCGATAATAATTCGTGGGATTTTCATATAGCTTCATCTTTTCCAGTATTTTTTATAATTTGAAAAAGCTGACGGAGTGCAAGCTTTGGATGATGTGTTGCAAGTTTTAACATGTTAGCCATACCAAAATCAGCTTTGATAAAATCAAGAAATTCTTGAGTAGAAAGTTCACCTATGATTTCAATTTCTTTGTCCCATTCTTGATCACTTAGATTCAACCACCTGTACTGTACTTTAATTGCCGCTGCTATTTTTGATCCTATTGCTTTTTTCATGGTTTCTTCATAAGACTTTAATGATCCCTTAGACGTATCACCTTGAATTACAGCTTCCCCACCAATTTTGCCTGCTGCTCTACCAAATTCAATAGCATATCTGATTCCTTCTAGGACTAGTGGATTTGCCTGTCCTGCAGAATCACCAACTAGTATAAGATTGTCATCTATAGTTGATTGTCTCAATCCTTCATTAGGAATTAAACCATAATGGAATTCAACTGGAACGATTCGTCCTAGATCATTTAGAGGTTTTGGTCTTTTTTCTAGTAATTCAATTAAGAGTTTACTAGCATCAGCTTGTGAATTTGGTTTTCCTACACCTACTCCTATACGCACTTTATTTTTTCCCAATGGAAAAATCCATGCATAGCCAGCAGGAGAATATTGTGAACCTACCATAAGATACCATGTATCAGAATCTATTTTATCGACATATGCTTCATACTCTGCACCTGCTCCAAATCTTTTCCACGGTAAAACAAGACCCAAAGATCTTCCAACTACAGAGTAGAAACCGCTTGCATCTATGACAAGTTTGGAGTTAAAAATTAAATCTTCTTTGAGTGAAGTTGCTTTTACTCCACTTAATTTTCCTTTTTCATTTTTTACCGCATCAGTTACAGTAGTTCTTAAAAAAATGTCTGCTCCTTTACTGGCAGCTTGGTATGCTAGAAATTGATATGTTTTTCTTACATCTAAAACCGCTGCTTGAGCTACCTCACTTTTTTTTAACACAAAATTATTTGGAGAATAAAATGCATAATTGCGTATTTCGTTATAATAATCAGATGGAATCCCAAATGATTTTGCCTCTTTTATCCAAGTCACTCCACTTGTCCTAACATTTTGTCCAATTGCTTCATCTCTTTCAAGTACAGCAACACTAAGACCTTTTTTTGCAGAACTCCACGCTGCTGAAAGACCTGCTGGTCCTCCACCCACAACAACTACATCGTAATTATAATTTCTAGCCATTTGTATTACTCAAATTTTTCTTATTCAATATTATAAGCTGTGGTTTTGTCTAGACAAATTCTTTTGTTTTTAAACCCAATCTTTTTACCTAACACATAAAAAATATCCGTAGTGACAAATGGACTAATCATAGTTTACACTGGAAAGGGCAAGGGAAAGACAACTGCTGCTCTTGGAATAGCTCTTCGTGCAGTAGGTTATAATCAGAAAGTGTGTATGCTACAATTCATCAAAGGTTCATGGCACTATGGTGAGATGACATCATCAAAAAGACTAGAGCCTGAGTTTGAGCTTACTGCAATAGGTAAGGGCTTTGTTGGAATAATCGATGATAAAAGTTCTATTGAGGAACATAAAAAAATTGCAGAGGAAGCACTTCGAGTTGCACGAAATAAAATCAATTCAAAAAGATACAATATCGTAATATTAGACGAGATAAATTATGCAATAAATCTTGGCCTAATAAATCTAGAAGATGTTTTGGAAATTATTTCAAATAAACCCGAGGATGTCAGCTTGGTTCTTACTGGAAATTATGCTAGAGATGAAGTAATAGATAAGGCGGATCTAGTTACTGAAATGAGGGAGATAAAACACCCGTTCAAATCTGGAATAAAAGCAAAAAAAGGAATCGACTTTTAATCAACAACATTAAATTATGTACAATAAATTTGAAAGCTATGACAACAACTGTCCAGAATTTTCCTGAAGTGGGAGAAATTGTAATTGCCACTGTAACAAGGATAGTGGATCAGGGAGCTTATGTTGCTCTTGATGAATACAATAACATTCAGGGATTTTTACATGTCTCTGAGATTGCTACGGGTTGGATAAGAAATGTAGCAAAATTTCTCAAAGTAGGAGAAAAAAAAGTTTTACTCGTAAAACGTATAGATCCTCGAAGATCCGAAATTGATTTGTCGTTAAAGCAGGTATCATCTGATCAAAAAAAGAAGAAACTTTTGGAGATAAAGCGCGGTGAAAAAGAGGAAGCCTTAATTGAAAATCTAAAATCTCGTATCAATTTGTCTCAAGGAGATATGGAAAAATTAGAAAATGTTTTGGTTGAGAAATTTGGTTCTATTTATGACGCATTTTCAGAAGTTTCAGCCAAGGGAATAAGTATTCTGGATAATCTCAACATTCCCCAAAAGGCATTAACTATTATTGCAGAATTGGGTTCAAAGATTCAAGTTCCTTATGTTGAGATTCGGGGAGTTTTTGAGTTGACCTGCAACAAGTCCAATGGGATTGAAATAATCAAACAGGCATTAATTGATTCCACAGCCAACAAGAAGGAGGTCTCTGTAACTTACATTGGTGCTCCTAAATACCGCATTACTCTTACCGCACCAAACTTTAAGGAAGCTGAAAAGGAATTGAAACCTATTCTTTCCTCAGTTCAGGATAATATCGAGAAGAAGGGAGGCACCTTCAAATTTACAAGAGAAGAATCGAAGAAGACTAGAGAAGGCTAACATGCACTTTCAGATGAGAAAATGTACAGATTGTAAGAGATATACCCTAAAAGAAGAGTGCCCCAAATGTGGACATGAGACAGCTACTGTACATCCAGGAAAATATTCACCTGATGACAAGTATGCAAGATATCGCATATCTGACAGATACAAGTGACAACTATCAAATTACTTAGATGTGCTGTTTGATGATGATTCAGTACTGATCTTTGTTACTCGTGCTGCATCAACATCCTCTGGTTGAGTATCAGAATTAGTCTTTAGCGATGCGATTTTGTCAACGACATCTTGTCCAGATACTACCTCACCAAATAGAGTATATTGATTATTCAACCATGAAGCATCACCAAGTGTGATGAAAAATTGGGAGCTTCCACTGTTGACATCTGAACCGCGTGCCATGCCTACCATATATTTTGAAAATTGTAGTTTGTTGGTAAATTCTGGTGGAATTGTATATCCTGCATCCCCAAGGCCCCAAGTGTTTCTTGGACCTTTTATGGTATTAGGATCACCACCTTGTATTACAAAACCTGGTACTATTCTATGAAATATAGTTCCATCATAGAAACCAGAGTTTGCAAGCTTTACAAAATTGGATGCTGTTTTTGGTGCAATATCATCCAATAATTTGAATTTTATTTCTCCAAATTTGGTATTAATTACTGCAATATTCCCTCCAGTACTTGTAGAGTTTGTTGGCTTTATTTGAGAAGTTTCGTTTGCAATTTTTTGATTGTATGCATCTACTGATTGAGATTTGTAATCTGGGTTAACTTGATAGATCAATACTCCAGAAAACACACCAGAATCTTTCCTATCCAAGCTTGGTGATGAATAGACTAGACGTAGTGGACCATTACCATCTATTGGATATTTTATGGTTTTTGTATATATTGAAGTATAGCCAGAAGTGTAAGTTTGTGATTCAGTGTGAGTGTTTGGATCGTAATATGTTGCTAGGGAAAATGGGAACATCTGGCCTAGAAGAGTATTTTTCCAAAAGTAGCTAGTTGGTGTAAATTGATCATCTTCAAGGAATTTGGATGAGTCTAGACCTCCTATTTTCATGAACCATTGTTTCTTACTTTCATCGCCTCCACCACCAAGTACATAAAGTTCTTGACCGCTTGAGACAAATTTTTGGCCTACAGCATAGACAAGAACGTAGTTTGCTCCCATATCTTTCAACATCTTCCATGCATCATCTGGTGAACTTAGGAGCATTCGTGCTATTTTTGCTATTGTATTTGTATCCACAGTAGAATTATCAGCAAGTGTTTTTCGATCTCCAAGTGTCTGAATCCAATATCCATAGTCCCACCAAGCAGCAACGACAGAATCCTTTGGAGTATTATTTTTTATCCAATTTAGTGCATTTGGCCAGTCATCAGTTGCAATATTAAAGTTGGAACCACCATTAAGAATAGTAGGAGGAGATTTGGTCATAGATATCCAATTACCATTTGTTGGAAATATTGCAGGAACTAAAAGAAGAGCTACAATTACAATTACATAAGATATTTTTGGAATCCTTCCAAGTAATTCACTAGTTTTTTTCACTTGAGATGTTGCTTTCTTGGATGACTCAGTAATCTTGATCGGCGTATTATTTTTCTTGAATATTTCAGAGGTAAGTGCGGCCAGTCCTACTGCAGAGAGTATTATAACAGAAGTAGCTGTCAATAATTCCAATCTAGCAAAAGTAGCACCGGCGTAAGCACCTGCCATACCAATTATTAGAGCGAAAATAGTCATTTCATTTTTCAAAGAAAGTTGGAGATGATTAGCTTCACCATTTTTCTTTCTAAAGATTAGCCATATTCCTAATCCTGCAAATAGCATAAGTATAGAAAAGTAAGTAAAGTTTTGTGCAAGAGTAGGGGTAGCATGTTCTGCAACTGAATCAACCAAAGGATCTTGTGAAGTAAGAAATGGGTTTAGCGCATTAAGATAACGAAAACTTGCGGATTTGAGGATTCCTGATGCTATTATCCCAATACCCCCAGCTACCAAAGCTGCCAAGGCAAGCAAGCTGTTTCGAATCCGTAAATGTTCTTTGCTGTATTTTTGAATCAAGATTATTATGATTAGCAATATTGTTGGACCAATCATTACAAATCCTCTTATTCCAAATACGAAACTGGGACCTGGCCTTTCGAATAGTCCTCCAGCTACTGCCATTGTTATAGTAACAAAAAGAGGAATAGCCCAAATGAGGAATTTATGATCTTTTCTCAGGAATGGAAGAATGATTATGAACAAACCTATTGGAAGTAAGAAAAATTCTACTCCACCCCATGATGCAAAGCCAATGGCTAAAAAGAATCCACCGCCTGTCAGTTTTGTAATTGCAATTTTCCGATTTTTTGATTTTAGTCCACTTAGAAACAGATACATTCCAAGTAAGCCATAGAATAATCCGAGAGGTTCTGACTTGAACCACCCAATGGTTCCCCTTACTATTATTGGAGGAGACAATGCAAAGAAGAGCGATGCAAAGAGTCCTGCGGTAGTTCCTCCTATTACACGTACTAGGGCAAATACAATTATTGCAGTAAATGAACCAAATACCACAGGAAAGATTATGGTAAAGTCATAAAGACTGGTGCCTCCTCCAAATATCTTGTACAATATTGCATCTGTAACATGTAGTGGAACTTGTGAGTTGGAAAAGACATCCCTGCCATTTGGATACCAACTCATGTCATCGTGCCAATGAACATAGGCATCTAGGCCATGATCAAGCAGATATTGAGTTGCCCTATAATTGAAAAATGGATCAAATTCGTTTAATTGAAAACCATAGTCAGCAGCT
>JBGPGB010000023.1:0-11640 GCA_041483595.1 Nitrosotalea sp. | reverse complement strand
ATTCTGGTGGTATATTCCCTGTGGACCCATACTTACATACCGTATGGATACCATTGAAAAAAGGACCAAATTTCTCATTTTTGGACATAGCATTTTTTGTATTTCTTGTCAGAACTATTTTTTTGACAAAATGGTACTTGCCCACATTTGCAACATTTTCTGCATTTTTTGTAATTTCTCCATGGTCTTATATTTTTAATTTTAAACTGAATTTGGAATTGATTTGGAATAATGCTTATGTAATTTAAGGCAAAGTAAGAGGCAATGAATAAAAAACTGAGATACTTGGGATTATTACTAATCCTTCCAGTATTTTCGGTTGCAACTGCATCAACTTGGGAGACATTACATGTTGCAAATGCTCTTACAACTCGAAACGACTTCAATGATAACCACTATACCTCACTCTATCCGGGAGGTCCAAGAATTTGTGGTGATCATATTTGTTCTCCAGGGGAGTATAGCAAAATGCAGCTAGAACTATCTCAAGCACAAATAACAGGCAAAACTGGTATTACAAATCCAGTACAAGGACAGAACATGACAAATCATAACATGATGCAGGGAACCATGACTAGATCAGATCTGGGTTCTGTGTTAAAACTATCCAATGCAAATCTTCCGTTGGTAATTCCATTGGTAAGAGGATTATACGATGGGAAAGATGTGTTTTACATTACCACTGAAGCATCAGACTCTAATGTGGCAAAAGGACTGACAAATTTCACTAATTTTCCTGTGACTTTTGCACCTGCATTAGCAAAGACTCCTCCAACAGCGTCTGCTAACATCTATCTGTTCAAAAATGGCATCAAGGGTCCAGGAATTATGGGCTTTCAACCTCAAGTAGTCGATTCTATACCCGGTGATGCAAAGTATAGTCCATTATGGCGAGTAAACATTGTAGAATGGAAAGACTCTACATCTGCAACCATGCTTGGTTCTGAAGATGAAGTTTTAGCAGCAGAATCAGATGGTAAGGTTACTGTCACGTCAACACATGTAGTTGTTAACTGTCCGATAGTTCAATGGGATGGAAACAAAGAAGGAACAATACCAGCAGGTCACATGAAGATAAGGGATGGCATAACAGAATCAGGTGCATATGGAAATGCTCAGGTGTTGAACATAGATTCGCAAAAAATGCAAATAACCTTTGTAGCTCACAGGGGATTTGCACCTGATGGGGCTACAATATACTATATAGCCACTGATGCATCACAAAAAGGCCCGGCTGATATGCTTGGTGTAGTTCTTGCAAACACAACCCAGACAACCATCTCAACTAGCTCATCTGCAGATCTGTACCAATTCTCAAATGGCATAAAAGGTTCTGGACCTCTTGGCTTTCAGTCAGGAGTTGGAGCTTCAAAACCTGGTGACCAATACTATAGCCCAATGTGGAGGATACAGGTCATAACATGGAAAGATCCGTCAAGTGCAACCGTGCTAGAAAATGTTCAGGATATAACCAGTAAAGGTGACATAACAACGACAACACTCGCTGGTTTTATCGTAAACTGCCCATTCTTTAGTGTAGACACTGTGTATGCTCACATGAAGTGAGATAACAGTTCCATTTTCTTTTTTATTATAATGTTAAAATTCAGATGTAAAGACATTGGATTTGATTGTGGTTTTACTGCAAAGGGATAGACAGAAAACGAGATCTTATCACAATGTGCTAGGCATGCTGCAAAGGATCGCGGAATGAAACCTGAAGAAATTACAGAAGAATTAAAAACAAAAATCAAATCCAATATTCACTAGTCTTGGTTCTAATCTTACAAAGAACGAATTTCTTGTTCACATCATAAATATACGAACAAAGTGGGCCCAAAATAAGCCCATGTTGGTACCCGAATCCTCCAGGGCCCGCCACTTTATCGGTTCTTACCTGATAATTTTTCTTGCATGGAAAAAAATAGACGACCACTGTTCCCAACTGAGACGACCTGTTTGGGTATTTTGACGGCTGGGATGATAGGAGCAGATGACAATCTGATTTTTATGCTCAAATGAATTTCCATGAGAAAACCTTCTTCCCTTGACGTTTAGAATTTTACATGTTGAATCAAACGCAATTCTTCCAAGACATATTATGACTTTGACATTTTTTAGTATGTTAAATTCCTCATTCAAATACTGGAGACAGTTATCTAATTCTGCCCTTGATGGCTTGTTATCTGGCGGAGCGCATCGTACCGATGCAGTAACATATGTGTCAACTAACTTGAAACCATCATCAATTCTCTGACTAGAAGGTTTTGTTGCAAAACCATTTTCATAGAGAGCTTTTGCAAGCCAGTCTCCTGAACTGTCTCCTGTAAACATCCTCCCGGTTCTATTTCCGCCATGCGCGGCAGGTGCAAGGCCAACAATCAATACTCTTGCATCAAAGTCACCAAAACCTGTTAATGGTCGTCCCCAGTACGTTTCATCTCTGAATCTTTTCACCTTCTCTTTTGCTACCTTTTGTATGTAAACAACAAGTCTTGGGCATTTTTTACAGTTGATTATTTTTTTGTTTAAAAGCTCAATCTTGGTCATGTTGTATTTGTAATTCTAGTGATAATATTGAGTTACTCTTTTCTTTTCCTATCCTAAATGAAATTACTAAAATAATAAAAGAAAAAACAAGACTAACATGACAATCTCTACAACAAATCATACTTTCCATTTAGTAAGAATTGGAAACTTTTGTCCGCTAGAGTTAATCTGATCAATGAATCTTGTGACCAGTCAAATGGTTGTGCTCCTTTGCCTGTCTGCTGCCCACCAGGACTGCCTCACACTCTTTGCATATTATCTCGCCTGCTAGAAAGTACTTTGGATTTCCAAGGTCAAACGGAAAGTACTCGTACGCAGTATCAATCTCTGACAAGAGATGATTTCTCAAGTTTTGTCCAGTCTCCAAAAATTTCTCCCAGCGTCTTGCATTTACCATGTCGTTATTTTTTGATATGATTATCTTGCCTTCAAATATATCAAAACTGGACATGTTCTTTTCAATCCAGTGCGGAGTAGTATAGTATACTATATCATCTAGTCCAGGATTATATCTTGTTGCGCCAACAATGAAGACCTGGCAAGACGGCTTTTCCATTGTTCCAGTGGGAAACATATTTTCTATTGAAGAGAGCAACTCGTACTCCCAGTATGGCAACCAGAATGTTCCTCTCTCATCAAATCTCTTTATGACATAAATGTATACACCATGTTTTCCACAACCCCCGCCGCGCTCTTTATCTGATGATTTGTCCATTCCGTGCAGTCTCTGGGTTTTGTCAATTGTCTGGAGCAGTTCTTTGTAGTAGGAAACAACGTCAAGCTCTTTTCTCAAGAATATATTTTCAATACCATTATTGATAAGGTTCAGGATTTTCCAACAAATCACACTTTCATTATTATCTAGTTATCTTAGTTTTTACGCACAAAGTGGACCCAAAATAAGCTCATGTTGGTATGCGGAACCCACCGATGTGGATGCAAGTGGAACTGAAATTATATCGTATTAGTAACTTGGTCCTAAAGGACTCATACCAATAAATTCAACTTTTGCAAAACATGGAATTCAAGTAAAACTATTTGTTATAAAATGCAAAAATGTGACTGAATATTTTGATAGATAGTCAACTTATCTTGGATTGGTGCTATGTACTGTATGCAAAAAAGAGAAAGAGTTGCAATGATAGTACAGACCCAAAGTGTAACCAAAGAAATGGAGAAGTCATAGATGATTCCCGTTTCAGATGAGATTTTAATTAATGCAGTAGAAAAGATTAGCAACAGTGTTGTAAACATTGCAAGCGTAAGAATGGTTCATGACCAGTTGTTCAGAGTGTTTCCAATGCAAGGAGTTGGCTCTGGAGTAATAATTAATGATGGTGGTTACATACTCACAAATTATCACGTAATAGACGATGCGGAAAGACTAAGAATAACTTTGTCTGATGGTAGAGTGTTCAAGGGAAAAGTTGTTGGAGTGGATCCACCAACAGATTTGGCGGTAATTAAAATAGTAACAAAAGAATCTATTCCAATTGCCATGCTTGGTGATTCAAGCAAGCTCAGAGTTGGTCAGATAGTTCTCGCATTAGGAAATCCTTTTGGTTTCACTGGGGGTCCAACAGTAACATCTGGAATTGTAAGCTCGCTTAACAGAAGCATTCAAACAGAAAATGGAATGCTAGAGTTGATCCAAACAGATGCCTCAATAAATCCTGGAAATTCTGGTGGTCCACTGGTAAATACTTTAGGTGAGGTAATAGCAATCAATACAGCAAACATGCCTTATGCACAGGGAATAGGGTTTGCCGTTCCTGTAAATACTGCAAAGGAGATCTTGAACGATTTAATAGAAAAAGGTCAGGTAAGAAGACCATGGATTGGAATTACCACAATGAGAATTACCGCCAGCTTGGCAAGATATTATAGGTTACCTGTAAAGGAGGGTGTAATGGTAGTGCAAACAGAGTCCTTCAGCCCTGCGGACAATGCTGACATGAGAAAGGGCGACATTATTGAAGAAATAGATGGAAGTAAGATCGAGGAACCTTCCCAAATATCCGCACATATACAAAAGAAACACGTGGGTGATAGCGTTACATTGACCATTAACAGAAATGGAAGACCAATCCAGGTTTCATTGCAGCTTGAAGAAAATAATATTCTCTATCATCGCTAGTAAAAATTATGTGATAAAAAGTTCTAGGTATTGACTCGAGCTAGGTTTAGTTGAAAATAAAAAATTGAAATGAACTAATTTATACATTCGATTAGAGAAATATTGATTGGGGATGATATTGCATGAGCAGTAACACAAATTCTGCATCAGAGAGTCCTCTAAAAAACACTCTATATCGGTTTCTATGGATTACTATGCTTGCATCAGACATAGGAGCCTCCATGCAAACTGTTGGATCTAGCTGGCTCATTACAACCCTTTCTCCATCTCCTTTTGTAGTAGCACTTTTACAAATGGTGACAAGCTTATCGATATTTTTACTCGCACTTCCTGCAGGAGCTCTTGCAGATATTGTTGATAGGCGTAAACTCTTTCTTGGCACACAGTACTTTTCCCTTGCAGTATCTTTGATCTTAACCATCCTCACCGTTGGAGGTTTTACAACATCTTCAGTCCTTATTGTGTTTACTTTGTTGCTTGGCTTGGGTAATGCAATGAGTCTACCTGTAAATATTGTAATTCAAACTGAGATTGTACCTAAGAAGCATGCTCTTGCAGCAATGACTTTATTCGGTGTGGCAATTTACATTGGGTTTACACTTGGTCCCCTCCTTGGCGGTCTGGTAGTTGCGGCAGCAGGACCATGGGCTGTGTTTATGCTAAACGCATTATCCTTTATTGGAGTCATAGTTTTTCTGCATATATGGCGTAAACCATCAGAGCGAAAACTTCTTCCTCCTGAACAAGTACTAGGAGCTATTCGAGTAGGGTTACGGTACATGCGTCATTCATTGCATGTACGTGCACTCTTTGTTCGAGACTTTGCAACTACTATTTGTGGTAGTGCAGCGATATCCCTTTTACCTCTCTTGGCTCGTAACGAAGCAGGTTCAAATTCAATTCTTTTTGGAATTTTGGTGGGAGCGTTTGGCATAGGAGGGTTGATCAGTGGTTTAGTAATAGTGCCACGGATAAAGAAAATATCTATAGAAAAACGCGTGACGGTAGCTATAATTCTGTATGCGATTGCAATGGTTGTCATTGCATTCCATCATGGTGTCATTATATTTTTTATTGGAGTATTTACAATTGGAACTGCTTTAATAATTATATCATCTAGCCTGAATTTTATTGCATACAATTCTGTATCATCATGGGTTAGAACACGTGTAGTATCGGTTCATCAGATGATGTATTGGGGTGGAGTAGCTATTGGTAGTATAGTATGGGGGATTGTTGCAGAAATCTGGGGAATTCCAACCGCATTACTTGTCGCATCTTTTGGGTTAGTAATTGGTCTTGTAACCTCAACTCGTTACAAACTAAAACCGCTCATTGATGTAGACATGACTCCATCAATGCATTGGTCTATGCCACGTGCTATGATTGACATTGAGGACCACAAGGACGGATCCGTATTAGTAGAGATGGAGTTTGAAATTGACCCAACACGTTCACACGAGTTTGAATCTGCAATGAACGACGTACGCTCTCTAATATTGCGTGACGGAGCAATTAGTTGGGAACTGTTTCATGATATTGAAAATCCAAGTCGATATGTTATGATGTTTACCTCAGGTTCTTGGACTGAACATTTGCGTCAACATGAACGCATAACAAAAGCGGATTTAGCCATTGAAGAACATGCCAGATCCTTCCACATAGGAAAAGACCCTCCACGGATTTCCCACCTTATCAGTGAGGATACTTTTAAACCACATAATGAAACAAAATCATAGAACAAAAATTTAGGAAAGAAGTTTTGTACCGGGTCTCACGGGATAAAATTTTTACATTATAAAATTATTCCGCGATGTACCTTTGACGGGTATTGCAATTTCAGTTCAATACCTGATTTTGTATTTTGATTATTTTATGAACAAAGTGGGCCCAAAATAAGCTCATGTTAGTAAAGGGTCCTCAAAACTTACGATTCGTTCACTTGCCTATTTATTAGCAAGATGGCCATACCAGAAATTGAGGCATGATGTAGTTAATGCCCTTTGTGAGCGTCGGTAAAGAAAACTCGGGTTCAATTGATCTCTATTATGAAGATCACGGATCCGGGACGCCAGTTGTGCTTATCCACGGGTACCCACTTAGCGGAGCTTCATGGGAAAAGCAAATTCCGATCTTGCTTAACGCTGGGTTCCGTGTCATCACATATGATCGTAGAGGCTTTGGTAATTCAAGCAAGCCGACAACTGCCTACAACTATGATACCTTTGCTGAAGACCTTCATAAACTCGTGAAACATTTAGGACTAGGCGATTTTTCTCTGGTTGGTTTCTCGATGGGAGGTGGCGAAATTGCCCGATACTTTGGAAAGTACGGATCCAAAGGCGTAAAAAAGGCAGTCTTCATAAGCGCTGTTCCACCTTTCTTGCTTAAAACGCAAGATAATCCTGAAGGCGTGGACCAAGCTGTATTCGATGAAATCCAAAAAGCAGTAGCAACTGATCGTTATGCATTCTTTACCGAGTTCTTCAAGAATTTCTTCAATACTGATTTGCTGATGGGCAAGAGAGTGAGCGAACAGACAGTCCAAGGATGTTGGAATGTCGCTGCTAATGCGTCTGCCACAGCAATCTATGCTTGCGTACCTACTTGGCATGAAGATTTTAGGAAAGATCTGTCGCTAATCGACGTGCCAACTCTCATAATTCATGGTGATGCGGATCGTATTGTTCCCCTGTCCGCATCAGGAGCACGAACGGCGAAGTTGGTTAAAGATGCTCAGCTCGTGGTCGTAAAGGGTGGGCCGCATTGTATATCGTGGACACATGCAGATGAAGTAAACCCCGCGTTATTGGACTTTCTCAAGAGATGAGTCACTTTTTCAGTAAAGGATAATCTAGGAAGGATTTAGATGATAATTCTCTGAACTTGATCATTAGGTATGAATTTTAAACTAATTTATCCTACCCAAGTACCGATTGCAAATTTTCAATATCGAAATTATTTGAAAAATTCTAATCAATTTTTCATTATTCTCTAAAAGTGGGCCCAAAATAAGCCCACGCTGGTACCCGAATCCATTCGAATTCGCTCTAACTGTTTTAGTGAGTCTTACAGGACTCATCTGTGAGAGTCTGACACAAATCGATTCAAAAATAGAGATTTGATTCAAAGAATTTATCTTTCGCCACTACACTAGTAGTTTGAGTAGATTCTTGTGGGCGTAGAGGAAAATATGCGACTAATGCAGACGTTGGATGATGCTTGGAATAATCAAGACTGGGATACATTTCTCAAACGTCATTCGGATAATACTGCGGTGTATTGGCCTGCCCAACCAGAACCAACAAGAGGGCGCATGGCACACAAAAATGAATGTGTTGAATTTTTCAAAACTTTTCCTGACAACCACTTGGTAAACCATCCGTACAAAATCTTTTTTGGGCAAGATGATTTTACTTGCTCTGTGGCAGACTTTACAGGTACTATGAAGGGGCCTATGAAAGGATCTGACGGAAAAATGATTCCTCCTACAAACAAGAAATTCCATATTGAGTTTTGTACAGTTGCTCACTGGAAGAATGGAGAGATTGTGGAAGAGAAGTTATTTTATGACTTGGTGGGAATGATGAAACAGATTGGCCTCATGTAAAGAAAATACTTCAGGCCACCACACTTTGATATTAGTATGATTTGACTAAGAGCATTATTCCATCAGGATCAGATAGTAATAATTCATTTTGATTTGTTTTTTGTACATGATCTTCAAGTTCTTGGGCTAGAGTTTCTATGAAAGAATTGTCTGGTACTACAATCTCAGAAACATCAAGTCCTGCTTCGCCTTTTATGTGAGCCTTTCCACCCAAGCTGTGCCAAGTATTCAGTCCAATGTGATGATGATAACCACCAGCTGAAAGAAAACTAGCTCCTACTGCACTCCAATCATATGTAATGTCTAAACCTAATTTTTGATAAAATTTTACAGATCTTTCAAGATTTGTA
Source organism: Nitrosotalea sp. (assembly GCA_041483595.1). Lineage (GTDB taxonomy): Archaea > Thermoproteota > Nitrososphaeria > Nitrososphaerales > Nitrosopumilaceae > Nitrosotalea. The sequence continues at coordinate 2,993 of JBGPGB010000023.1, read as the reverse complement.
ACTCTTAGGTGCATGTGACCAATTTTAGATCCATAGGGAAATGTTGCATTTTTTTTCTCATCTTTACCCAATTCAGATAATAGTGATTCCAAATCAAGTGGAAGCGTATCCATTATGACATATCCCTCTGTATCGTACTGCCATTCGTTTCGTGATTTATCTCGGTAAATCTCTATGCCATTATGTTCAGGATCATGTAGGTATAATGACTCACTTACTAGATGATCAGCAAATCCATCAAAATTTATCTTAGAATTTGTTATTGATGAATAGGCTGACGCAAGACTCTTTCTATCAGGAACAAGTATTGCAAAGTGGTATAGTCCTGCAAAATTATGTATTGTTTGTTTTGCATTAGGATCATGCTTTAGTATTAAAAGTGGCTCTTTGTACTCTGTGAATTTTCCTTTGAATCCAAGATCTACAGCTTCTAGATCATCATCTGTTTTATATCTTTGATTCACTTGTAAACCAAGATCATTTTCATAAAAGGATAACTGCTTTTGTAGGTCTTTAACTCTTAATGTTGGAGGCCCCATTTTCATATCGGCGGGCATCTTGATTCCAGTCAAACAGGTTCACTTTGTGGAATCAGAATAAAAGAATTCATAATATTAAAAATTATTATAGTTTGTTTTCTATATGGGAATTGTCATGGACAAGTCTGACGGAAAAAAAATTACAATAGTCAAGGATGGACCATATATTGTTTCTGGAGATATTCCTCTTACAATTGAAGTGATTACAAACAACAAAGACGGATATTCATGGGATTGGAAGAAGGATAAAACTTTCAAGACAGAATCTAGTTACGCTTTATGTCGTTGTGGTGCATCAAGTAACAAGCCATTTTGTGACGGCTCGCATACCCGTATAAAATTTGATGGAAAAGAGACAGCATCAAAGATTTCATATGATAAACAAGCTGAGCGTCTTGACGGGTCTACACTGATATTGAATGATCAGGAAAATCTTTGTGCCTTTGCACGCTTTTGTGATCCTGAAGGTAAAATCTGGAGTTTAATTGAAAATACAGATGATCCAAAAATCAGAGAACTGGTCATACGTGAAGCAATGCATTGTCCTTCTGGCCGATTAACCTTACATGACAAGAAAACTGGAAAAGAGATCGAGCATGATCTCTCACCTTCGATTGGTGTGATAGAAGATCCACCGTTGAAATGTAGTGGTCCACTTTGGATACGTGGAGGCATAACAATTGAATCTCAAGATGGAACACATTATGAAAAACGTAACCGTGTAACATTATGTCGTTGTGGTGCATCAAGTAACAAACCATTTTGTGATGGAAGCCATGCAAGTATAAAATTCAATGACGGGCTTCTTGAAAAATAATGTACTCCATCTTGTGATACTAAAAAAATTAAGGAAAGGAGTTTTGTAGCCACTCCGATAAGCTTACTGCATATTTTGCATCAAATTATTTTCACAAAACCTTGGTCTCGTCTCAACTGTCAGCAAGAGAATCCCCTGGCCCGCTTATGCTAATTTACCATGACTTGTATTTTCATGACCATTACACTATGTTCACAAGCTTCTCCGGAATGGGACTAATTTTTGCTATCAAATTGGTGGGCTCGTATCAAAAAGAGACTGTTAATGCAGCATCAAATAGTAGTTTACGTAAACTAACTCGGTCATCTTCTGCAACAAAGTCGCATTCAAATCCAGTCTATGCCACTCATCTTTATCACGTCATGCATACATCACCAATTGCTATTATGATTTTATTCTGCAAAAATTCTCAGCGTGGTTCTCTTTTGTATTGAAATTACTTCAATTATGAATTCTTGATTATTCTTGTAAGTTGAAACTTGTTTAATAGAGACAGAGACGTAATAGAAACAGAGAAATGCTAAAAGAATTGTTCAACCAAGATACTGCACCACATGCAACTAATGTTCTATTGGGGAAGCTTGGTGACGTCCTTATCAAAGCAGTGGGAAAACCATTTGATATGGCAATAAACTGGGGTAGAATTTACTCCTTATGGCCAGTACACCTTGAGACAGCTTGTTGTAGTGTAGAATTTGGTGCTGCTTCAAGTCCTAGATATGATGTAGAAAGGTTTGGTATTATCGAAGCATTTGGTTCTCTCCGACAATGTGATCTTATTGTTGTTATGGGAACAATTACCAGAAAGATGGCTCCTAGATTAAGAATGGTTTATGATCAAATGCCCGATCCAAAATATGTCATAGCAATGGGAGCATGCGCGATAACTGGAGGATTATACTTTGACTCATATAATGTACTCCCAGGAATTGATGGGATTCTACCCGTTGATGTATATGTTCCGGGATGTCCGCCTAGACCTGAAACATTAATCCAAGGATGTATGTTACTTCAAGAGAAAATAAAACGGACTAAGGCAAAATAACAGAGTTTTCATCACATGATGGAGACATACGATTTCATTTAATGGGATTATTTTGAAACTTATAGTGAGATTTAATCTGAGACTTTAAGACTCCTCAAAAGTTTGGAACTACATTTTTGCGCTATGCAGTTTGATTTTTCAAAGGCTTTTTTTGCTGACTCTGAACCCTCTACAGCAACAAGAATTGTTGAAAGCATGATCCTAATAATATAAACAACCAACGTTATTAAGAAATAGTGCAAAGAGAACGGTTTACTGAATGGTTTGTTCCAAAGTTTGGACCACGAAATTTTAGACTTTTTTGCGGGATTCTTTTTTTACCATATACAGGTATGGTTGTCTCCTTTGCAGCATGGGGCTCAATTGCAAGTAATTTTTCTGTAGAAAGGCTTCTTGCAATATGTGTTTTGTATTTACTCGCACTTGGCGTGTCTGCACATCTTCTTGATGCCATAAGCGGTAAGAGCAAACCATGGGGTATTTTATCGAAAAAGAAGATCTTGACGTCTTCACTAATATCCTTGACATTTGCTTTCATTATTGGTTTATACTATGCTTTTTTGGATTCGCCACTTTTATTTCCAATAGGAAT
>JBGPGB010000022.1:0-11687 GCA_041483595.1 Nitrosotalea sp. | reverse complement strand
TTCACATGTTTATGAAGGACATGAAATAATAGTGAGAAGAATCACGGTCTAACTAAATTTAAATAAACTGTATGTGACTGAGACATTGTTGAATATTTTTACTTATGATTGATAAGTAATTTTTTTATAGCCATGTAAGTTTCTAATGTTGTTGAAGACTTCTTTATTTTTAGTTGGCTCTGTTCTCTTATTTGGATTTACACAATCAGCTTTAGCATTTACTAGTGATGTTACATTGACGTCTCCTATCGCGGTAAACATATCAGGACAAAAAATTTCTGACTTTCATGTTGGTCAACAAATTGGCATTGAATCAACACTAACAAATAATGGTAAATCTGAACAAAATTTCACCTATTTGGTTCAGGTTGTGGGTAGTAATGGCAGAACAGATTTTCTAGAAGGCTTTTCGGCATCTATGCTTCCAAATCAATCATTTACAGCATCCCAAGTCTGGATTCCAAAGAATATGGAGCAATACACCATCCGAGTATTTCTTTGGGATAGTCTATCTTCGGCTATTCCATTAACTGATGTGCTTGATACTTCAATCAAAGTAAATTAATAGAATTTCGAGATGGTAAAATCTCACAGGTTTCGAATTTAAGTCTTGAGTATAAATCCGAAGAACGAATCCTTCTCATTCTTTAATTATGATGGAAATTTTTGGATGTTTATGCCGGATGATTCATGTAGAAGATGTGGAGGAGAACTAATCAGTCATACTCTATGCTCTGATTGTAGAAAGGCAACTCAAAAGAAATGTAGAATTTGTACCCACATTACTCTTCTACAATCTCACCAATACTGTATGAAAAATTCGCCGTTAAACCAAAAACAGTCACTTGTTCAAGTAATTAAAAAGGAAAAAGTCTTAAAGGCTCACAAAAACTCGTTGCATTTCTTGTTTCTTGCCATTGGAGTAGTATCTGGATTTTTTATTCTAGGATTAATTTATACTTCGCACAATGGAGTTCCTCAGGGAATACCGGAGGAAGCTCAAGCTACTGATATAAATAATATAATGGTAAAAGTCACGCATAATTTTCCTACCCCGTATGGAAAATTATATGATAATTGCATTGCTTATGGGAGTGGTGAATCTATTACAGTCACATGTCCTACAGCTGATGGATCTGTATACAAGGGGATATTTAATATGCCACAAGATCTGAAAAATGGCTTTTCTGATTCTGTATTTTCAATTAGAGGAGTTTCCATCACGGAGAATCATGATGGTTCTGTAATATTGCAATATCATGTCAAGAAATATGTGACAAATTCTTTTGGAAACTAGTCATAATATCTTGAATTTAATCCTTAGAATTTTTTAACAAAAATATATGAAAAATGCTCCCGCCGGGATTTGAACCCGGGATCACTGCCTTGAGAGGGCAGTATGCTTAGCCGGACTACACCACAGGAGCTTAGCTAAGCCATAAAGAATAGCAATTTAAAGGAACGTTTTGCCTTTGAATGGATTTGTAAATTTTAACAGCTTTGATACTTTATAGCAAAACCTTAGACTGGATCCCTCATGGATGTGAAACAGATTCCTAATCTACTTTCTCTATCTGATTTTCCTGTAGGCTTTGGAGGTTGTAGAAACGATGGAACTCATTTCGAATGTTGTGAGTATAACATAACTGTGATGGATGAAAAATCTGGAGAATCGGTTCACCGTATTGCAAACGACTATGTCAAGATACATCATTGTTCTCTTAATGATACTAGTAGTGGTACCTTACACCAATTACAAGGTATGAATATCATAAGTGACAATCAGTGGAAACTAAGAATGCTGTTATCAAAAATAAAAGAAAAGAAGGAACAGATTGCAACTTCTCACGCTATGGGTTCACTTGTTGATGCCGGAATGCTAGCTAATAAGGCAAGAGACTCCATAAAAGTCAAGGATCCTTTTGCAGGCATATGGATAAAATGTGCATCATACTCTTTGGCAGATGTCATATTCTGTCTTAATCTGAAGAGACCCAGTCCAACTCACATGCTAGAAACAATGAGGAGTATGAAAAAGGATAAGGTAAACCAAAAGTTTTCTATTATACATCAGATTCTTGGAATTGAAAGATCATCAACATCCCTTCTTTCGAGGATGGTCAAGTCAACTATTGGATTTTCAGATATGGTGGAAAATAACGGGAATTCTGAGATTATAATGAAAAAGTACGAGTATCTTGTAGAAAATTCACTCCTTTCTGATTGCTACTTTTATCTTGGATATGTAAACCGAAACAATGTGCTTAAAATCAAAAATCAAATTCACCGAAATCCCGAATTTATTCATGTGTTGAAGGTGGGCTTTGATATAGAAAATGATCCTATGATAATAGATACCCAGGCAGCAATATTACTACAATCTACAAACGAAATACTTGGGGATCTACAAAATCAGCCATAATATGGGAAATACCTGATTGATATTTTTCGATAACTTTTAAAACCCTGCATGGGATCTCCAAAGTATGACCGATGCAGCATGTGGATGCGAAGCATCCAAAGAAAATAATGCGGAATGCGATTGTGAAATGCAAGGCTCATGTCTTTGTGAAGCTAATTGTACTTGCAAAGCATCAGTTTGCAAAGAGCACGTAGCCTCCTTCTAATGGGTTTTAGGAACCTTTTTTCTTTTATTTTTTAAAATTAGCTGTTACTTTTCGTTCTCGTCTTTTATGCCCCATGTTTTAACCAATTCCTTTTGGAATTTATCTACTTGTTTTTCATTAAGTGATTCTCCACAATTCTTGTGTGTTGGGACTACAATCATTCCATCTAGCTTAAAGTCAACTTCATACATGTGGACCTTTTCACATTCACACATATTCGGAATAAAATGGAGGTACTATATTTGCTTATTTGAAAGATTTAACTAGATCATTTTTTCTATAGAAAATACATGCGAAAGCACGTAATATTCATGATTTTTGTATTTTTACTAATTGCTCCAGCGGTTATGCAATCGGTTCATGCAGCAAGTGACTCTTGGTATCCTGGAAAAGGACTCAAACAAGGTGATTATTTCAGTTATAATGTTTGTTGGACTGACTGGCATAACTGTGCTCCACTTCAGATGAATTTCTGGATAAAAAATGAGACAAGCGATGGAAGCGGTTGGAATGTATTGTTTGTAGCAGTTGATGGTTCCACCGTACAAAAAGGAATCATGACAATAGGAAAAATAACGCCTGACCCGACATCTTTTGATTCTAATATCAAAGATTATGCTGCAGTTTACAGAAGTACAGTTTCATGGCTAGATTCTTTTACAACTAAAGTTGATCCAAAAACTTTTGATGTTCCAGCTTGGGGCAGATCTGCATCAGTAGGTGGTCAATCAGTGGGTCCAACAAATCAGGAAAAAGTTACAGTTGGAGCTGGCACATTCAATACTTGGGTCATAGGTTGGCACAAAGGTATTGATAACAAGATTTGGGTAGATCCAAATATTGCCTTTCCCATAAAGGCTATAGTATATGTAGATGTAACAACAGGATCTCCTCCTCCTGATTATACTTTGGAATTGTTAAAAATAGGAAATAATCCAACAGAGCCTCAGTTCATGCATGGTCCTTCTACTACTTCTATTGGAGTAAGTCCTCAGTGTGATGTACCAAATATGGAACAAGACTCTGTTCATAAAACTACTACAACAGATTCAAGTTCAACGATTGTTGAATATAGATATAGTCCATCTAATCCACACAACGGTTGTCCAATACAGTTGAGAATGTCTTTTGAGAAGAACTTTGATCCATCTCAAAAATATAGTAATGTTCAGTATGATATATTCACAGTTGATGATAAAGGAATAAAATTATCTTCTCTTGCTCAAGATAAGGGTAGAGCATCTTTGTTTGCCCCAGTTGGAGATGATGATAAAACATTTGTCTTGAAAGGAACAACTCCAATAACTCACCTTGTAGTGGCAGTACTAGGTACTGGACCTCAGGACTCTCTTCCAGACACCAGCTTAGCTGGAATAGTACCAATCGATATAAAAACTCAGGAATCATTTAGCTCGACAACTGGAACTACTGGAACAATAACCAACAATACTAATATCATACCTGAATTTCCATTGGGCTCATTAATGGTAATGGCAATTGTAATTGGATTGGGAATTCTATTTATCAGAATAAATCCACGTCTATCAAATATTACACTATAAAAAATTAATTGAAACGTATGCCCAACATAAGAATAGTTGCTATTTTTGCCATCATTATAATCGCGGCAGTTGCAGGACTTGCATGGCCTTTCCTTGCAAATGTAAAACCTGTTTATCTATCACCTATACAAGCAAGCCAATGGCACATGGGTAAAGGTTCAGAATACAATCCTGAAATGCTATACCAAATTTCTTTTAACAAGACAAAGTTCTCAACTGATCTAAAATTTCTTCCAGTTCAAGCGGGAGTCCAGCAGTTATCATTTAAGATAAATCCTAATGATGGTAGTGGCAGGGAAATAAACCAAACTGTTCAGATAGGTCTAGTTTATGGCTTTAGGGATGTATCTTTGGACGCGAAACCTTACTTTGATGTTCTTGATCAAACAATATTTTCTATGAGAGATTATGCAACCGAGGACAAGTTCCTAGCCAAAGATGCAGAGTGGGGTGATCTCTACATTGGTGCAAACCATGAGAAACTAAAAGTGACCGATTCTGGGAAGATGTCATTTGGGTTTGGTTCTGCAAATGCATTTCTTTTGTCATATAGGATAGGGGTAAACATAAACAAAATCTGGATAGTTGATAACCTGCCAATCCCTGTAAAAGCCGAAATTTATGATCCGGATGGAAATCTTCAGTATACTTACGAATTAGTTTCGCTAAAGGCACCTTCCACTCCGGGATTTACTTCATAACAATCTTCAAGTAACCAATCACAGAAATTTCTAATCTTGTCATTGATTTTGCCCCATAAGTGTAGGGACGCAGGTAGGATATCTAGTCTGTAATTCTCATCAATTACTCTAACTCCTTCCTTTCCCTCATACATGTAAGCATCTTGTATCTGAACTCTGCCTAAAATTTCAGATGCTTTTGATTTTATTATCTCTCTTGACAAGGAAAATGCTTTATTATCTCTCTGAAAGACAAATCCTAAATTTTCTGTACCATAGGATTCATAGTCCTCAATCTTTCCTCTTTCAGGAAAATTAAGCGAGACTCTGATATCGTATTTTTTTCCAATGTTATTTGCAATCTCATTAATGGTAGTAAATGCAAGACCAGGACTCTTCTTTAGGAGAATCCTAATCTGTGGATTGTTTGATTTCAATTCATGTTGAAGTCTGGATGATATTTGGGAAAAACTCATAATTATAATGAAAAAATTTTCTCATATATGCATTAGGTTTCACTTAATTACAAGAAGTTTTGAGTACAAATTATGCTTCCATTAGATAAAGATGAGGTACCATATGATGAGGGTTCTGAAAGAGCATCAAGCGTTGAAGATTACAAGGTAACGTGTATGCAATTTATCAAAGACATATGCGGTGATTATCTTGCATGGGTTGATTATTACAAACTGCCAGAAGAAGAAGATGAGAAAAGACGTACGCAGATACATGCAATTGTAGAAAGAACAAACCAATGGATAGCAAAGATCGCAACTACAATAAAAGGAGTAGATGTTGTCATGAATGATGGAATCCAGAAGATGGCAGAAAATACTGCCGGATATCCATTCCAATTGGGAGTTTTTGTTAATAATATGTCAGGGTACACAATTGCAAAACCTGGAATACTTGAAATAAATGTAAAAGCAGTTGGAAGGGAAGGATTCAAGGTGCAACTAGGGTGGCATCAAAAGGATAAGAGATTCTTGATCAATGCTACAAATCCTGTAGTTGTTGATGACTCAAATATCCAAGATGAAGACCTTGATCTTTTAGATCTACACTTGAAGATGGATGCTCAAAAATGCCAGTCAAGAGATATTATTTCTTTTACGGTTGTTATAATTGAAACAAGGGATGGGCAGGAACATGAACGACGTGGCTTGACTACAATTATTCACATGGGTTAACTTGTAAAACTATTCTTACTTCCTCAGATCGTTTATCAGCATATTTCATCTGTGATATCTTTTTACATAAATCTTGATCATTGACCAATAATGCTGTTCCCAAAATGCGTTTTCCTTGGTATTCTATTTTGACATTGGGATTGTAAAGTGCGTTTTTTAACCAGTCACTATTAGGATTTCTTCGGGAAAAATAGAATTTCCCGTTGTAAAATACCGCTCTAATCTCAACTGAATGCTCATTGCCTGACTTTCTCCCCGTAGTAACTAGTGTTGCCTTGAAGGTTCTCTCTTGAATTTCCACAAAACCTATCTTGTTTTAAAGAATTTAACCGATTAGATTGAAAACCCTGATACCTTCTTCAATAAACTGACTTGACAAGTCGAGTGCATGGCTACAAGAATTGAATTCGACCGAAAGCAAATCACCGCAGATGAATTTAAAGGAAAAAAGGTCATTGATAGAGAAGGAATAGAATATGGTAAAGTAAAGCATATCCATATCAATTCTGATACACTAGAAGTTGTGGGCATAACCGTTCACAAAGGATTACACAAAGATCACTTTCTATCACGTGACTACATAGATAGATTCACTGAGGAATCAGTACTACTATCATCTGCTCCGATAAGAATTGACTCTCAAGTGGTTGACATAGATGGGCGTAAGATTGGTAAAATCAAAAGACTCCACATGAACACTGATACCAACGAGCTAGAATCTATTGAGGTATCTGACGGTCTTATTGGCTCGAGAATATTTCGCACTTCAGAAATCTGGGGTGTTGGTGAAAAGGTAATTCTCAGACAAACAAAAGAAGAATACAAAAATCCATAAAATCTTTTTTCATCTTTTATTTTACAATATCCTACTGGTTAGCCATCAAAAATCTTTATTCTTTCTAGTAGCAATTTATAATAGATTAACCTCATGTCCTATGTTGTACGCTGTAGAAACTGACAAACTTTCTAAAGTTTATTCTAGTGGTCTTAAGGCTGTTGATGAAATTTCAATCAAACTAGAAAATGGAGAGATCTTTGGTTTCTTGGGACCTAATGGGGCAGGTAAGAGTACAACTATTATGATTCTAACTACCTTGTTAAAACCAACGTCGGGCAAAGCATTTGTTGCAGGATTTGATGTTACAACTCAAGCAAAGAATGTTCGGCAAAACATTGGATATGTACAACAGGATTCTACAGTGGATGAATATCTTACAGGTAGAGAAAATCTCGAGTTGCAAGCAAGACTCAATCACATTCCAAAAGATATCAGAACAAAGAGAATAGATGAAATACTTGAGATAATAGAATTGGCTGACAGGCAAAATGAGGCAGCCGTGACATACTCTGGAGGCATGAGGAAAAGACTTGACATTGGAGGAGGTTTACTGAACATGCCTAAAGTTTTATTCCTAGATGAACCGACTCTTGGCCTTGATATCCAGACTAGGTACAAAATCTGGGAATACATAAAAAAAATTCATGATGAATTTGGAATGTCTATTTTTCTTACTACTCACTATATGGAAGAGGCTGATAAACTCTGTAATAATATCTCAATAATTGATAATGGGAAAATCAAAGTAACAGGGTCCCCTAAAGAATTGAAGTCTTCCTTAGGTAATGAAATAGTTATTTTTGAAATTAACTCTGAGGCAAAACTGGAAGAATTAGTTTCAGAAATTAGGAAAATTCCTACGGTAAAAAATGTATCAACAGATGGACTTACAGTGACAGTCTTTACAACTAGTGGAGATCAACTTACTCCTCAAATTTTTCAACATTCAAATGATCTTGAAATTAAGATAGAAACCATTTCTCTTACCAAACCCACTCTTGATGACGTATTTTTATCACACACTGGCCGTGATCTAAGAGAAGATGAAAGTAAGTATGATAGAAAAAAAATGCGTGAAAGACTAAGGAGGCTTAGAGTGTCATGACAATGCTCTTCGACACATATACTATTTTCTGGAGGGAGATGAAAAGATACAAGAAATCACGAAGTGGAATACTGATACGACTTATTCAACCTGCCATATGGATTATAGTTATGGGTAACACATTTGCGAGTACTAGACCCTTAATTCAGTCTGTAGGTTTCAACGGTTCTTACATAGAATTTATGGCACCAGGTGTGATAATGCTAACTGCAATATTCACAAGTATTTTTGGTGGAGTCAACACTTTATGGGATCGAAGATATGGTTTCATGAATAAAGCTCTTGTTTCTCCAGTCTCTAGATCATCCATTGCATTAGGTAAAATGCTTGCAATATCATTGATATCTACACTACAGTCAAGTTTGATTTTAGGAATTGCACTTGCATTAGGAGTTCATATGTCAAACTTGCTTATGATATTGCCAATATTGTTGACTGTTACCGTGTTTTCACTTGGTTTCTCTGGGATATCAGTTATTGTAGCAGCCACGTCTAAATCACAAGAGACCTTTTGGGGCCTCATCAACTTTCTAGGAATGCCTTTGTTTATGCTCAGTCCAGCTCTCTTTCCTTTGGAACTCTTACCTTCTTGGCTTGCATTTGTTGCAAGACTCAATCCTGTTACCTATTCTGTATTGTTGATTAGACAGATGATGAGTGGTACGGTTCAATTACTATCAGTGGTAGTTGAAATGGCTGTAATATGCGGTTTTGTTGTAGTTATGGTTGCACTTGCCAGCTATGTCTTCACAAGAGAAGTCAACAAGCCATTCTAATTTACCAGAATTGACCAAAATTGTAACAATTCCTAACTAAGGAGATCTTTTTAGTATCTTACAATCTGTGCGTGTTGAAGACTTACCCAGTACTAATTGGGATTATGATACTTGTACTATCAAGTATGCTTGTAGGTTATTCTTGGGCCACGAGTCCTTCTTTTTCTATACAGTGGGGTTCATACGGACTTCAGAACACTGGTCAATTTGCATTTCCACAAGGTGTATCAATTGATTCTTCAGGTAATGTCTATGTAACTGATCTTGGAAATAGAAGAATAGAGAAATTTGATAACAACGGAAACTTTCTTTTTACTTTTGGAACAAAGGGTAATGATGATGGACAGTTTAATGCTCCTATGGGAATAGCGATCAATAGTAATTCAATCTATGTTATTGATAATGCAAGAAGTGATATACAAAAATTTGATAGCAGTGGTAAATTTGTAACAAAATGGGGAGGACAGGGAACTAATCATGGTCAATTTCTACTTCCGCAAGGTGTAGCAGTGGATCCTAGTGGTGATGTATATGTAGTTGACACTGGCAATAGTAGAATTGAAAAATTTAATGGTACTGGAAAATTTTTACTCACTATTGGACAAAGTGGGCTTGGTGACGGTCAATTTCTTTCTCCACGTGCAATTACAGCGGATTCTCAAGGAAGTATCTATGTCGTTGACTCGGGAAGTAACAGGATAGAAAAATTTACTGAGGACGGTGTATTCTTAAAATCTTTCAGTGCTTCAACTGGGGCCAATCTGCAAAACCCACTTGGAATGTCTGTAGACAAATCAGGAAATATCTTTGTGGCAGATAGCGGAAATAACAGAATTGTTGAACTAGATAGTAATGGCCACACCATTACATCTTGGGGAAGCCAAGGTACGGGTGCCGATTTCTTTGATAATCCAAGATCCACTGCTGTAGATTCAATAGGAAATGTCTTTGTTGTTGATTCTAACAATAATAGAATTCAAAAGTTTTCTCCTACCTCACTTCCAACTTTGACATCTACTCAAACTGTTAACCAAACGCAAGTTCAAACTAATACACCTACACAACAAGTTATAGTTACACAAAATACCACTCAGAACAATGCTGTAAAAATTACAGCTCCTAATGATCATACTCCACCTTCAATAACTGCTCCTTCAGACATGACAATTGAGGCAACTGGAATTCTAACACCTGTGTCAATAGGCCAAGCTACTGGAACAGATGATAGCGGCATTGCCTCAATTACAAGTAATACTTCTCAAAAATTCCCGATAGGTAATACAATGATCACATGGACAGCAATAGACAACGGCGGTAATGTAGCAAAAGCTGTTCAGAAAATTACTGTAGTGGATACAACACATCCCGTGTTGACTGCGCCTCAGTCTGTGACAGTTGAAGCAAAGACTCCAGACCACAATTCTGTAGATATCGGGCTACCATCAGTCAATGACGCAGTTGGTGTAGAGTCGGTTACTAACGATGCACCACCATACTTTTCAATTGGAAAGACTACGGTAACTTGGAAAGCAATAGATTCCTCTGGAAATGCTGCAACGGCTACACAAATTGTAACAGTAAAGGATACTACTTCTCCGGTAATTCATATCTCGTCTGATATCACACAAGAGGCAACTAATCCAACTTCAAATATCATAAACCTCGGAAATACTACAGTTACTGATAATGGAATTCTAAAATCTGTCACAAACAATGCTCCAACAGTATTCCCACTTGGTAAGACAACAGTTACTTGGACTGCTACTGATCAATCTGGTAATCAGGCTTCTGCAACACAAGTTGTAAATATTGTAGATACAACTACACCAAAGATTTTGCCACCTACTACTATTACCTTTGAGGCAACATCTCTCAACCAAAACATCATTCCACTAGGAAATGCAACTGTATCTGATAATGGAATTATAAAATCTGTTACAAACAATGCTACACAATTCTATCCACTGGGAAAAACTATCATACTATGGGTGTCAACTGATGAGTCAGGTAACAAGGCAAATACTACTCAAATAGTTGATGTTGTACATACCACACCACCCAAGTTGACAGCTCCAAATGATGTAACAGTAGAAGCAACATCGCTTGCTAGTAATACCGTTCAATTAGATAATGCTACTGCTACCGACATCCAACCAGTTACAATCACAAGTAATGCATCAAAGACATTCCATCTTGGAAAGACCGTTGTATTGTGGACTGCCAAAGATACATCTGGTAACACATCTAATGCTACTCAGATAATTGATGTAGTAGATACCATTGTACCAAATATAACACAACCCACAAACATAACAGTGGAAGCAACGTCACAAAATAATAATACGGTACAATTGAATAATCCTACAGTAGTTGATCTCCAACCAGTTACCATTACAAACAATGCTCCTAAGGAATTCCCACTGGGATTGACAACTATAACATGGAGTGCTATTGACCCATCAGGTAACAAGGCAAATGCAACTCAGACTGTAACTGTAAAAGATACTACTGCTCCAAAAATTACCTCACCTAATGATGTTAAAGTCAAAGCAACATCACTTTCAGACAATGTCATTACATTAGGAAATGCAACGACTTCTGACAGCGTTAAGGTACTCTCACTTACAAACAATGCTCCTAAGGAATTTTCATTAGGTAAGACTAGCGTACTATGGATAGCAACTGATGAGTCTGGTAACAAGGCAAATGCAACTCAGATAGTTGATGTGGAAAACACCACGCCACCAAAGTTAACTGTCCCATCCAACATTACTTTTGAAGCTACTTCGCTTGACAAAAATGTAGTACCAACAGGTAATGCTACTGCTACCGACATCCAACCAGTTACCATTACAAACAAAGCTCCTAAGGAATTCTCACTGGGATTGACAACTATAACATGGAGTGCT
>JBGPGB010000021.1:0-11772 GCA_041483595.1 Nitrosotalea sp. | reverse complement strand
TGGAGACGCGGAGAAAATATTCTAGAAAATCTTGGCTTTAAGTATAATAGATTATAGCCTCAACAACAAATCATTCAAAGGATATCATAGTCATCATTGTATCTTTTAATACATATTAGATTCTCAGGTATATCCTCAATCAATCCTAAAAATCTTTATCCAATTCATCTTTTTACTAATCCCATTTTAACAAGTTCCTTGGTAGACCGAACTCTTCTAGATGTAACCAGTTTTCGTTTAGTTTTCACATAACGCAAGTTCTTTAATATCCAAATCATACCGCTAAAAATAATTTTAAACGAAGGTAGAGTTGAGATTTTTTCAGGATCCTTTATCACTGAAATACCAAAAAGTTTTCTCATCACACTTACAAAAAATAAAACTGTAATACTCCTCATTGCAAAGGTAATTTCAAAGTTAGTCAGGCGCAAGATTAAGGTATTTTTTACCCCATGGAAACTAATCAGAGAGTCTATTTTTTGTATTGTCTGACCTCCCAGATGATAAACTACAGACTTTGGAACCAAAACTACTTTGTATCCCCAAATCCATGCCCTTAATCCAAGATCCACGTCTTCAAACGTTGCGAAATAATTTTTGTCAAAACCACCCAAGTCCCAAAACACATCCTTTCTTATCATCATGGACGCTCCTCGAGCACTCAAGATTGGTCTAATCTCACTTACTTTTTCTCTTGAGCTATACGCCCTACCATACATATCAATAAAATCCCCACTTGAGTCAATGGTATCATCAGGTTTTAACAAGAGACTTTGAAATATACCAATCTCTGAATCGTCTTTTGCTGCCTTTACAAGCTCTGTGATAAAATTAGGAGTTGTTATAGTATCATTGTTAAGAAAAAGGAAGAATTCTCCCTTTGCACTTTTGGCTCCCATATTATTAGGTTCTGCAAATCCATAGTTTTTATCAAGTTTTATTACATTAACAGATGGATAGTTTTTTTCAACAAACTCAATGCTTGAATCACTAGATTTGTTATCTACCAAAATTACTTCATATTTTTTATAACTGGATTTAGTTATTGACGATAAGCATTTTTCCAAGTATATCTTACCATTGTAATTTACAATAATAATTGAAACTAGAGGTAGTTCTTCCATTTTATTATTAACCAAGTTCCATATCAAAAGGGAATACCAGAAATATTGTCAACAAAGGAATCAACCAGCTAGTCATGATTTTATCTGGTGGTACGTATTTTGTTCAAGTAAAAAACAAGCATCTTATCTGATATTCCTTGAGGCATTTTTTCCATTATCTTCAAACCAAGCTCTTTGGTTTTCCTTGCAATAGGTTTCTTTTTCTGATATATCTCCAAGGCTTTTAGATATTCTTCTCTTTTTGACCCGCCTAGTTTTGACAAGATCGAGTCTCTTATGACTGGTAGATAGGAAAGAGTCTTCAAGATTTTCTTGTGTGAGAGTTGATTTTCATGTACTCTATACTGGATCAATGGCTTGGAAACGAGATAAAATTTTGTACCAAACAAGATTCCAGCCCTTAGGAAAAAGTCATAATCTATAGCAACTGGATCATCAGTTTTCTCAATTAAACATCCTCTCTCAAATAAAGAAGCTGGAATCATTATAGTATTGATGTTTATCTGTTGACCATCTAACAGTCTCACGTTAAAGTCAAAATTTTCTAGATGATTATAGTTTGACTCTGAAAATGTACGAAGTTTTTTGTTTTGCTCGTCAATTATATCCCAATTTGAATAAACTATAGTATTTTCAGGTAGTTTTTTTATCTCATTTACAAGAACTTCCATGGTATCAGGATAAAGCATATCATCGGCTGAAAACAATTTCGCCCAATTTCCAGTCATTTCTTTAATTCCTCTGTTAAGAGCAGAAGCAAGACCACTGTTTTGCTGTGATATAACAGTGATTTTGTCTGAATATTTATGAAGAATTTTGGCAGATGAATCAGTTGAGCCATCATCTACTGCAATAATCTCAATGTTATCATATGTCTGGGCAAGTATTGATTCAATGCATGGAACGAGAAATTTTTCCGAGTTGTAAACCGGTATGACTATGGATACTAGGTCCTTATTGTTCAATTGAATAATGTATTTTAAAATTGGAATTATGTCTTTCGCGTTATAAAGATAACCCGATGTTGTTTAGACGTGATAAAATAATATCAATTTGTTGCATTCATCTTTCCTTTTATAAAATCAATTGAACGTACTGGTGTGGGATCTATTTTTGTTATAGCAGCTCTGTAAATTGTAGTATAATCCAACAGATACACAAGATTTACAATCTTTGATAGTATAGAGCCAGAAACTGAATATGCCTCTTGATACTCTATATTATTTTTATCAAAATATTCCTTGACTATCTTCCACAATAATTTAGTTTTGATGTAATCATCTTTTCCCTGAATCAGAATTGGTCTTACGCCAGATGGTTTTTCCCATGCGACTATACCATTATGACATGCCTCAATGACATCTTCAGCTATGGCATGTATCTTTGCATTTTCTTGCAGAGAGTTCTTGAATCTAGTAGCAGCCGCACCTAGTCCTGCAGGAAAATATATCATGGGAGTATTTGACATGTGTTCAGCCAAGATCAATGCTGGATTTTCCTTTCCTAAATTAGACGAGTAGATCAGAAGTTTTGTTTTTTCAAGTTGAGATATTGATTCATTTACATCTTTTTTTGATATTGGAAAAACGTTCTTCATCACATTAAGAATTGAATAAAGATAAACAGGAAATGAGGCTCTTGGAGAATTTGATATTGGAACAATTCTGTGGTCTAGTTTATTTTTCTTGCAATAAGTCATCATTTCTCCCCCAGACGAAAAGGCAATTATTTTACAGTGATTCTTTTTTGAATCATCGAGGACATGTAATGTCTCTGAAGTGTTTCCAGATGCACTTGTTGCAACTACAAGTGTTTTAGAATTAGCTGTACTTGGAAGATGATATCCTTTTGCTACATGTAGATGAATTTTGGTCTTTGATAGTATAGAAGCTAGAACGTCACCCACTGCTCCAGAGCCACCCATTCCAACAAATATTATGTGTTCAATGTCTTTGAAATCCACTGGATCATAGTTCTTCTCATAATATTGTCTGCAAAGTGCAGGCCAACTATCATAGACTTTATGCATAGAACTCTTGTCATACTTCTTCAAAGTGTTAAAATCTAGCAATTCAAAAAGCTGGAAACTAGTATTGTAATATATTGATTTATCAAATATCTAGCATAGAATTACTTTTCTGAATAAAAAGAGGGATTATTTTTTATCTACAAATAGAAAAATGTATCTCAACAAAGGTCCACGTTATGTTTTGAAGTTTTCAATAGTTGATAACCATCCAAATATCACGGAAATAAGACATGTTGAAAAATATTTAGTAAATCGTTAAGTCAAGAATTTATAGTCCTGAAACTTAGGTATCTGGGTTGAAGATTCTTTTTTCTCTCATACTCTTTGCAATTATTATTTTTCCCTCATACGCTGAGCCAGAATTAAAAGATAATGATTATCTAGTTCAAAAGTATGTTTCTTACATAGAAAAAGGTGCCACTTCAATGGCATTTGAGGGAAACGATATTCTGGTCTTACAAAAAGAGGATGGCAAGGTAAGAGTTGTCCACAATGGCACACTTTTAGAAAAGCCAGCTGTAGATGAGAATGTTACAGGTGAAGGCGAGCAGGGAATGCTTGGAATAACTACTGTTGGAAACAAAGTCTACTTGTACTTTACCGAATCAGACCATGATGGGGGAAAACCTCTTGGAAAACGCGTTTACAGCTATGACTGGAATGGTACAAATCTTGTACACAAGACCCTTGTCAAAGATCTTTCCCAGACTCAGACATATCACAATGGTGGAGCAATGATTACAGACAAGAACGGCTCTGTGTATTTAGTGGTAGGAGATGCTGGAAGATTTGGAAAACTTCAGAATCATCCAACTGGTGAGCCAGATGACACGTCAGTAATTTTGCGTATTTCTCCACCTGGGCCATATTACGCAATTGGAATAAGAAATAGTTTTGGACTTGTCATAGACCCCATCACAGGCAAAATGTGGGATACAGAAAACGGTCCAGATTTTGGAGATGAGGTAAACATTGTACCACCAAACTTTAACAGCGGTTGGGATGTTATCCAGGGTCCAGCCAACAAGACTGCACTTGCCAGCCTACCCGAGTATCCAGGTTATACATATCATGATCCACAATTTACATGGTGGAAAACTGTAGCTCCTACAGGTCTTTCATTTATTGATTCAAAAGGATTTGAAAAATACCAGAACTCACTTTTTGTAGGCGATTGTAATAACGGTAATTTATACAAGTTTGAATTGAACAAAAATAGAGATGGTTTTGTTTTCAATTCCCCATCTCTCCAAGACAATGTCCTCAACGTTGGAGACCCAATGGATGAAATACTTTTTGGCAGTGGATTTGGCTGCATTACAGATATTGTAGCAGGTCCAGATGGCCTCTTGTATCTGGTCTCCATTTCAGATGGTGCGATTTATAGAATAATTCCACGTACAATGTTAAACAACGACCCTTCCAGTACAGATAATACATTAATTTTATACATAATAGGCGCAATAATAGCAGCCATTGTACTATTTTTTATATCAAAGCATTTTAAAAATAGGCGCAAAATAAGACCACGATCAGCGGGTACCTCCGATGTAACTTCTATGTAGAACTAAAATTACTACATCATGGTGGACTGGTCTTAGCAATACCACACTGGTCATGGGGTATAGACAGAGAATTCTCATTTGACAATGAATGAAGGTAATAGCTAAAGTAAGAATGAAAGTTTAAGCTAGTTTTGCTTTGAAAATAGAGTCATCTTTGAATGATTTAATACAGTAATTAAAAAAGAGCACAGTCAATTTTCAAAAATGAAAATTGCATATAATATTGAAAGGTCTTTGAGTTCCTGAGTAGTAGAAATCCTACGCGCGATTAATATGCAAATTTTTTGGAATACTTGTATGAATAAAAGTAACATACGTTTCAATGCAATCCATATTCATTATAATCTAGTTATCAAATACGGGAATTTGTAAGAATCATGTCACGCATCATAATAACATCCATATTTCTCATTTTGACTGTAACTGTACTAGCTTTATCATCTGCAACAACTGTAGGATATTCACATAATGCGTTTGCAGGTTCTGGTTCACAAACACTTGTAGGAACAACAAATATCAACGTAGATTCATTTGGTGTACAACAGTTCTTTGCCCAAAAAGCAGGCAAACAACAAATTGTTATGGGAAATAACGATCCAAATGTAATACCTGGGTTTGGACTGGATGGCGGTAGTAAGGCAACACCTCAGACGCTAGGCCAATTTCATTATTATACGATCAAGCCACGTAGTGGAGGGTTGGCAAGTGGAGGTACTCAACTTACCATGAGAATCAATCTAAATCCAGTAGGCTCATCAGGTACCCAAGTTAACTGGATGACTGCTGAAAAACAAGGCTACATGGTAACTCCAAATGATATAGACGAGTTTGAGCAGACAGGTTACTTTAGGCTACAAAGTGTAACAAAAGATGACGATATTACTTTGAAGCAAGGTGGACAGCATACGAGTTCAAACCCCTCGCTTGCAGGAGCATTCGGAATAGAGGTATCATATAGCGGAAACTATGGAAAAACAGCAGAAAAAGAACTAAACCACCCAAAATATGAGTTCTTCAATGACCCAGTATCACTAAAAACTGGAAGCATCGTAGGTAAGTGGATTGGAGTAAAAGAAATATCAAGACATACTCCAAACGGGCAACTCTATGATGTATACGTAGATTTGGATCCAATTGATTTTGCAACTGGCTTGCCTAAAAACAACTGGCAACATCTTTCAAGCCATCTGGATGACGGGAAGGAAAGTGGAATGTATGCAGGACACATAACAAGTTGGGGCAAAAAGTATTTCACATATCGTATAGACAATGCACCAAACATTGACTTTGCTTTATTGAGTGTACATCACATTGATACAGCAACAGGTCAGACCATTCCTACCTGTTCTCCTCCAGTTTCAGGCGATTGGATAATCACTTCAAGCTGTACTCGTTCTACCAGTGTAACTGCACCTGCAAATGTAATTGTTCAAAATAATTCCATACTAACTATTCTAAATGGAGTATCATTGAATATTCACTTTAAAACAAATCACCTTATAATAAAATCTGGCAGTGGTGTCTTGATAAAAGCTGGCGGAAAAATAACCTAAATTGTCTTTTTCAATGATTAATATTAAATTTCATTTTGATTAAAGTGATTCATCTAGATTTGTATAGAATTGTTTATCATTTTAGAATCTTTGATTGAAAAGCCGTAGCCCTGATGACCTCTTGCCAAAAGATCGTAACATGTCTCACATATCCTTCCCCTACAAGTATCACTATAAATATCAGAATAGCCACGCATGCTTTGTCTATACTCCACACACTGGTCATAGTTAAATAATAATTTCATCAATCAGATTCGGATTGTCTTGAAAGAAAAAATATCTGTCCGTGGTGCTCCTGACTTTATGGAATTTTTTAATTCGTTAGATAAGACAAGTGATAGATACAAAGTGATCAATGAGGCACTGGATCTGCTCAAGAAAGATCATTCCAAAGGTGACAAAATTCCAAGAAACTTGTGGCCTAAAAAATATTCCAAAGAACATCAAATTCACACATTGTTTCGTTTCAAGCTAAGATCGGGATGGAGACTTGTGTATACCGTATATGGTACAAAACGGGAAAAAGTCTGTACTATTTTGGAAGCGTTTGATCATAAAGAATACGAAAAGAGGTTTGGCTACTAGATTATCTTAATGCGATAGATTCTCTGTGAAGCTTCTTTAGTTTTGGATTATCTGCAAATATCCAAAGAATGGCGCCTTTCCTGTCATACATTATCTTGTTTGACTTTTCCAGATAATCCAAGATTGTAGTAAATGTCTTGTACTGGACCTGCTTTGGAAGGGATCTCCATAGTCTGTTTTTAGAGCTAAACTCCTTTTTGTCAGAAATCATCTCTTCCACCATCTCAATAGTATCAAGACGTGGCATATGTGATATGGTTCTGGAACTCTGTTTTCCAGATTTCTTTTGCAAGATGACTTTGTTCATTTCCTATCTATAGGTAGGAAATCTTTGTATATATACATATTTGTATAATACAATTTTATACAATACAAATTTGTCTATATAGCATAGAGGTCGAATAACTCCAAAACAGTGACTGGGTTCTGTAGGACTACAAGATTAAATCCCACTAGATCCGCTTATTCTAAAACATGGGTATGTTTACAAAATATCTGTAGATTTACTAAAATTTGTTTAATGCTCTATAGGTTAGAGCAGGTGAGAGTAAGGTGTTCACATGGCAAAATCAATTAAATAACTCATAAGGACTGGATAGAATCCGAGAGATGGAACATATATGAGAAATGATTTATCAGGAGATTTCTTGGCTCATGCATGTCTTCCAAGCTACGAGCCAA
Source organism: Nitrosotalea sp. (assembly GCA_041483595.1). Classification (GTDB taxonomy): domain Archaea; phylum Thermoproteota; class Nitrososphaeria; order Nitrososphaerales; family Nitrosopumilaceae; genus Nitrosotalea. The sequence goes on along the minus strand of JBGPGB010000021.1, from coordinate 4,235 downwards.
AATCTGTTGATATCTTTGATTTACCATCTGGACGTTGCTTTTTTGTTACAGATAAAACAATCCTCGGGAGATCTTGGGGTGGTATAAGAATCGCCAATGATTTGACTGTAGATGAAATGAGAATTTTGGCCAGAAGTATGACGGTAAAAAGTATTCTCGCTGGAATTCCAATAGGTGGAGCAAAAGCTGGAGTATATGTTACTAAAAATTATGACAAATCCACATTGATTAATTCTCTCTCAAAGGTTCTAGGTCCATACATAAAGAGTGGTTCTCACTTTTTGGGAACCGATATTGGATTCACAGAAGATGATGCAAATGCTCTATATGCATTGGCTGGAACTAAAAGGAATCTTTTCTCCAGTCGAATTTCTGTGGGGGAAACTTGTGCTTATGGGATTTTAAGCTGTATAGAATTCATTCGTAAGATTACTTCACGTGATTTGGAGGGGGGAACTGTAGCCTTGGAAGGTTTTGGTAGGTTAGGTTCTGCAACAGCAAATCTACTGTCTTCCAAGGGATTTAAGATTGTAGCCGTGTCCAACATTGGGGGAGCATTATACGATTCGTCTGGGCTGGATATTGATGAGTTAATAACATTGTCAAATCAAGATCCTACAAAAATGTTCCAATCTTATTTACAACGACATGGTAATTCCGTTCTTTATCCAAAAGAAAAAATAAATCTCTTACAATGTGACATATTGATTCCAGGCGCCAGAATATTTTCCATTGATACCTTAGAAGCAGAAGAGATCAAGGCAAAGATTGTTTGTCCTCTATCAAATGCACCTGTAACCTTGGGCGGTGAAAAAATGCTTGCTAAAAGAGGAATCATCTCAGTACCAGATGTCATTTCAAACTCTGGAGGGGTAATTGGCAGCGTTGTTCAGCATTTGGGTGCTCTTTGCACACAAAGGCTCATCTCGGAAACTATACAAAAGAATCTAGGATTAGTTTACAATAATTTACAATGGGGAGAAATTCCAAAAGAGTTAGCTTCTGCCATTGCATTAAAAAGACTTCAAGATCTGGAAAGACATCAAAGAACCGGATCTATGAAATTGGTATTATCATGGGTAAAACGTATTGGTCCAAACGCTTTACTGAGGGCAATAGAAGAATATCTTTCTTTGGCGGCTAATAAAAATTGAAAAAAATAATTTTGTTTTGGAGTTGAATGTGTTTGGATTATAACAATGAAGAGTTGAGAAAGTATTGGGATGGAACACATCGCAGTAATTGGCATTTTCGGCTGCTGGGTCAGACAATTTCTGACATGCACTATCAACGTTTGGTGGAACGCTTTTTTAAAAAATGGGCAGCTGTTCGACCTGGTTTGAAAGTACTAAAATTAGACATGTATAATGAGGCAACTAATACAAATTACGCTAATTACTATCTTCAAGGAGGTGCAGATGTAGCCTTTGCAGAGATCTCAAATAATACCATAAAGCTTGCTATGCAAAAAATGAGAAAAGAAAACTGCGGCTCTTTTGCCCATCCTACTCAATGCGATTTTCGTAAACTACCCTTTAAGGATGGGAGTTTTGATGTGTCGTGTTCTTTTGGAAGTATCGAGCATACACCTGATTGGTTCAGAAGCCTAGAAGAGCAGGTCAGAGTAGTAAAGAGTGGAGGAACTGTCATAGTAGGTGTACCAAATCTTTACAATATTGGTATGCGTAAGCAGCTGTGTGGATTATTACATAGACTGAAGATCCTTGATGATTTTACCAACTACGAGTACCATTATACACCTAAACAACTAAAGGAGGTCTTTGAAGATGCAGGGATGGAACAGATTGTGATTTCAGGGTATCATCTTTTTCCCAAACTTTTAAGATGGTTTGACCTGCTCTCAAAATACTATACACCCAACTTTAATAAAATATACCAAAGATTAATTGATCCAATTCTTCAGTTTTTTACAAGACTAGAATGTAAAGAGACTCGTCTAAACCTTCTTGCTGAAATGCTGGTAGCTAAAGGAATTAAGAAATAAGAGGATTTTTTCACAGAAGTTCCATAACTGTTAGTTTTTTAATAGTGGATTTAGGCATATTATTTGCATTTGGACGCAAATGGACCTAGACAAAATTCCTGTAGAAACTGGGCCCGTTCTCTTAGAATCTTAGCATCCGGATATAACTTGTGAAGGCAATTATCTGATGCTGATTCAAAGTTCATTAGGCATGAATTACCGACAGTAATTCTTTCATGAAACATTGGAACTCCTAACCAACCAACAACATTGCTCAACCCTATGTCAAAGCTTACTAAAATCATCAAAATGACAATGGAACACTTTATGATGTTTCTATTTCTTGGTGTGTTTGTAATTTTCTTCAGATGGAACAATGTCATTAATGTAACAACAAGTGTTCCGTCCAAGAAAAAATTCGAGAGTGGTACATATCGTGATGCAAGAGCCTCATCTATTCCAAATATCCCAAGCCTGCCTATTGCGGCCATAATGCCACATAATAAACCAAACATTGCAATCTGTAACCATGGCTTTGCATCTTGATTATTTTGTGTCATGTGAAAATGACGGTACAGCAAGTTCACAACTATGAATATACCAACCATGGCTATTCCTACATAAATAGAAAAAGGAACTGCACCGATACCTATGGTTTCTGCTCTGACTCTTGTAGCATTACCTAAAAATGCCAAGACAAAGTTTAGAAATTCAATAGGATTGTCTGCAACTGTGTGGGCGTGATTTAGTGCTGGATCCGTCCAACCGTTAAAATACAATACAAAAGCTGTTATTCCAGAAATTACATAAAGCGCAAGTAACTTTCGAGAAATACCTCTAAAGCAAAGCAGCCCAACAATCCAAACGAGTAAACCCACTATAAGTGAAAATGAGGCAATAAACCCACAAATTATAGCTGGTATGATTAAGATCGGGGAATTTTTTATTTTATTTAGAAAATAAATTGTCGAAACAACCATTAGTATTGTCAAGTACCATGCAATTGATGCAGATCCCCACAATAACGTCTCATATTGTGAGAAAGAGTAAGTTATCCATGCTATTGGAATGATAACCCATTTCCCTTCTGGAAAGGTTAGTAACAACAGTCTCCACAGCATAAACAAAGTAAGGCTAAGAAATGCCCAACCAACAAGCATTTCATAAAAAATATTATATGAAGTAAAATGCATTAATCCAAGAACTACAAGATGTGGAAACACAGGACGGTTTTCATTATATTGCGAAAACAGAGTCGGTAGCCAAGAGTGTCCAGTTAGATATGATTTTAAAAGTGGTACAATTTGCCATTCATCTAAAAATATGGTATTAACGCCAAACTGAAAAATGAAAAATATGCTTAGAAACGCCGGTGTTGCTACCCCTATGATTATCAGTGATTTTAAAAGTTTCATGGCATATCTTGAACGAGGACTTAATATCAATTAATTAAACTTGGAAAATTCCCCCCCAAGTGGAATGAATCAAATAAAAATTCTAAAAATGAACAATTATAGGCACTTGACCACCGGATTTGGTTTTTAATTAAAAACAATTTTACCAGAGGATTATTCCAATACACAATAACAATTATTTTCCTAGTTCTTGACTGGATGACCAAGTATCGATTTAATATATCAAATAACATACCAAATTTTCATGTCACAAATCTGGAAAGTGGACGCCCGATATATAATAAAAACAGGCCTCCTGTATTGTGCCCTCTCGGCAGCATTTTCCTTTGTTGGAATATTTATTGCACAAAAAGGCCCGCTTGAAAATCCAATTGGAAGCCTCACAGTCAATGAAGTTGTAGGACATTTTCTATGGGGTCTAGTAGTAGGTGCAGCCACTCTATCTTTAAGATATACAATTATTGCAGGGGCATTTACTGTCTTGATAGACTCTGACCATATCATAGCTTTTACTCATATTGATGCACTTTTCAGGATGAGTCATTCTATATCATTTGGAATAATTTCACTTGTAGTATTGATAATACTAACTAGAAAAAGAGACTGGCGCCTTGGCGCAATTGCCTTTGCAGCAGTACTGTCACATGTATCGTTTGATATTTTTGCAGGAGACCCCAGGTTTCCAATCTTTGCGCCATTTTATAATAATGAAATATCATTTTCACACATGGACTGGCTTTACTTTGAGGTTATAGCAATTGCAATAGTTGGAGTTGTGACTATTATAACAAGAAAGACAGTTCAGGATCCAGTAAAGATTTAGAGGCCAAGTATAT
>JBGPGB010000020.1:0-11931 GCA_041483595.1 Nitrosotalea sp. | reverse complement strand
TGTCATAAACAAATTTAGAGGAGATATGACTATGCTGTATCCAAGCTATTCTGTATTAAAAAAGAAAACTTTGAGGCCAGTAATTGGCACAATTCCTTTAATTGAGTTTGAGATCCCAGATGAGGATTCTCTACATGCAAATCCAAAACAAGTTTCATGGACAAAAAATTATCTTAGTACACTAGACAAAGAAATAGATCACTTGGCTCATGTTGTGAAAAAAAATATAGATATGAAAAAGATAGGAGACATGTTAAATTGATTCTAATACCAATGATTGCAGTAATACTTGCTATTGTTTTAGATTTTTTCTTTGGAGATCCAAAAAATAGATATCATCCAACTGTTTGGATAGGGAGACTGATAAGCAAGTTTGTGCTGTATGCAAGATCTACCAACTCCTTAATTGAAAAAATTAATGGAGTAGTTCTTCTTGTTTCAGTAGTAACGATAGTTTCAATATCGATAATCTTTTTTTCTTCCGCCCTAAAATATGTGGAAAATATCGATTCAAATGGACTTTACAAAATCCTGTTTATAGGTTTGAGTATAGTTTCAGTCGGAATTCTTCTAAAGACTACTATTGCAATAAAGGGGATGGAAAATCATGCATCAAAAATTATGAATGCATTATCAAAAAATGACCTGGATGATGCTAGGGCAAAACTTTCTATGATAGTGAAGCGAAATACAAATAACTTAGACCGACAACATATCATTTCTGCAACACTTGAAAGCATCAGTGAAAACATTGTTGACGGCATAACTGGCCCTCTATTCTACTTCTCAATTTTTGGTCTGGTAGGCGCATTTGTTTACAGGACTGTAAATACCGCTGACTCTATGATAGGATACAAGACAGAAATGTTCAGAAACATAGGTTGGTTTGGTGCCAACTGTGATAAAATGCTTAACTTTCTTCCCTCACGACTTACAAGTCTTGTAATGGTACTTTCTTGTGTCATACTAAAAGAAGATTGGAGACATTCAATTCATGTTATGAAAAGAGATGGTCCAAAGACTGAGAGTCCAAACGCTGGTTATCCGATGGCAACTCTAGCTGGTGCACTTGGAATCAGATTTGAAAAGATCGAGCATTATGTATTAGGAGATGGTAATTCAGAGATAAATGAAAAACATTTCAAATCTGCAATTTCTATAATGAAAATAACTACAATATTGTTTGTTTTAATTTTTACAATTCCTATGATTCTATTACTATCATCTCTTGGTTGGTGGTTTAATGTTTAAGGGAATATCATCAGTGGTATCATTTCTAACCCTTATTCCTTCCAAGAATAGTGAACTAGAAACTGTTGCAAAGAACATGTATCTTTTTCCAATTGCCGGAGCTGTGATTGGACTAATAATTGGCACAGCAGGTTATGGTCTCTCTATGTTTATTCAACCTCTGATTACTGGCTTAATCTTAACAGGCGCACTTGCTATCCTTACCGGAATACATCATACTGATGCACTTTGTGATTTTGCAGACGGAATGATGGCAAAGGGAACGAAAGAAAAGAAACTCAAAGTAATGAGGGATCCAGCAGTTGGATCAGCAGGAGTAATGATTGTAGTATTGTATGCTGCGGGTATGATAATGGCTATTTCCATGATGAAGGGTTTTGCATTGTTTGAGGCGATTCTGCTAAGTGAACTGATGGCTAAACTATCGATGGTAATACAAGCAAATCGTGGTCTCTCAGCTTGGCAAGGACTTAGTTCTCCTTTTACACAGTCTATGAAAGACCCACGAAAACTTGCTGTGGCTGCAGGACTAGCCATAATACCTACTGTGATTTTGGGGGGAGTAACAGGAATATTTGTAGTAATATCATGTGTAGGACTGTCTTTTCTATTGCTTGCAGTTGCAAACAGAAGCTTTGGAGGAATCTCAGGCGATGTATTTGGAGCAAGTAATGAGTTAGTGAGATTGGCATCGCTATTGATTTTTGCATCAGTATGATTGGATTAGTTATGTGCGGAGGTAAAGGTACGAGGATGAAATCATCAGAGGAAAAACTTCTTCTAAAATACAAAAAACCCATAATAGAACATGTTCTTAATGCTTTTGAGAATTCAGGAATTTTTTCAAAGATAGTATGTGTTACAAGTAATAATGCACCAAAGACACGTGAGTTTGTATCTGGCTTGGGAATTGATATACTGGAAACAAAGGGAAGCGGATATGTCAAAGATCTAGGAGACTCTCTTCTTAAGTTTGACGAATTAATTTTTGTAGCTTCAGGTGACATGCCACTTTTAGATTCTGAAATAATTATAAAAATTGTGAAATCAGTAAATGAAAAAGATGCATGGACAAGTATACTTGTAAGAAAAATTTTTCTTCAACCTCTTGGATTGGAAGCAGAATTTTTTGTTAATTATAATAATGAAGAATGTGCTTATACTGGAATATCCGTTGTTGATCCTAAACGAATAAACAATTTACAATATGTGATAGAATCATACGTTATTCTTGATGATAAACGGGTAGCTACTAACTTGAATACAAAAAAGGACTATGACTTAATCTGCGCTACCTAAAATTTTTCCATTTGGTTTCGCAATGGAACCGGTTGGTTCAGCTAAAGTATTACCACATGCCTTGCATGTAACTATTGAGGAAACGTGTGAGTATACAACGCTCTCCTCTCCACATTCTTTACATTGTACTTTTTGAAATTTACTACCTGGCTTTGGTATCCAAATATGAGCTCTTTTCATTATGCAACTAACTCCAACTTTCTCAATCTTATTCCATGCACATTCCACTTCTTCTTGCATTCAGGACATGTCATAATGGGAGTAATCTTCTTGGTGGTCTTCGCTGGTTTTGCTAACTTGGGGAATTTCTGACCACCATAGCCTTTCTTATCCTCAGCGTGTCTTCTTTCACCAATAGCGGAACCTCTTCTCTTTCCTGCCTTGTATATGGAGACCTTGTGCAATGTATGCTTCTTGCATTTGGGACAATACCTGTTCATCTCCTTCGGCATGTTCATAAAAAATGAGCAACGCTGACCGTAATTTAAACATCGCTATAGATTGGGTGAAGTGTTGGTTAAATGAATAACGTACATGCTGCTGTTATGAATAATAGTCTGATGGTATTTGAAAAATACCTCAAGTCAACAGCCACTAAAAAGATGTACCGATATTTATTCATGAGATTTCTAAAATGGTCTGCGATAAAAGATGCCGATGAATTGCTACAACTGAAGGAATCTCACTTGCAATCAATAGTCGAGGATTACATATTGTATATGAGAAATAGAATATCACCTAATTCATTTCAGCCAGTAATCGCCGCCCTTGAGTTGTTCTTTTCCATGAATGACAAAATACTAAACTGGAAGAAAATCCATCGGATGATACCAACTTTTGTCAAGAAATCGGGAAACAGTGCTTGGCAGACAAATGATATTCAAAAAATGCTCGATGGCACTGCGTCTGCAAGAATCAAAGCACTAATTCATTTTCTATCTTCAACTGGATGCAGGGTAGGTGCAGTATCTGATCTAAAAATAAAAGATCTCTCTGACATGCCAGATGGATGTAAAGCCGTTGTATTTTATGAAGGAACCAATGAGGAATATTTTGGATTCCTAATACAAGAAGCAAATAACGCACTTGGGAAATATCTGGATGAAAGACGAAGGGATGGTGAATATCTTGATGATCAATCACCCATTTTTCGTTCCTCATACCAAGTAGGAGTAGAGAAAGCCAGACCGCTCTCATCATCCTCAATCCATCTTATTATGCATAGAATTGTTAAGAAAATAGATACTAGAAAGAGGGTTGGTCGCAGATTCGATATTATGCTGTTACATGGCTTCCGAAAGAGATTTGCTACCTCCATTAAACTAGACAAGACCATAAGCTATTCTGTAGGGGAACGATTACTTGGACACAAAGCCTATCTTGACCCAGAATACTTTGCACCTACAAAAGAAAATCTGTTCCAAGAGTTCAGGAAAGTGATGTTAAATTTGCTTCCGATTTTAGTGATTTAGGATACATTTCTTTTGATAAGGATAAATTGGATGCAAAAGCGGCGGATCTAATGATCGAACTCATTAATCTTGGATTCGTGCAACTTACTCCTACTTAGATTCATCAACCGAAGATAACAACAAGAAAAATCAAAAAGATCAACTTAGAGGGTAATTGAATCCAAAAATAAGTTCTTTATTGGGAAGTAGTACTAAAAACCAAAGAAATTATGACGAATCTTACAGGGTTACTATTTTTAACTTCTTTAAATTACGCTCTGCAAGGTTTAAACATCGCTTTAATAGTTTCATGGATTACATCTTTTCTATGAAGGCTAGCTCACTTGCCTCAATGATTTTATCCCTTAATGCAGTAGCTATGGGTGAAAGTAAAGCAGATATTGTCTTAAAAAATTGTAGGCTGGTTAACGTTTATTCAAGAGAAATTATACCTCAAATTCACGTAGCAATCAAGAAAGATAGAATTGCATATGTAGGAAGAGATGCATCTCACACCGTTGGAGAAAAGACCGGAGTCATTGATCTACAGGATAAATACATCACACCTGGATTTGTAGATCCTCACATACACATAGATCAATACGTTCTTCCATCAGAACTTGCAAAAAAATCACTTTTGTCAGGTACTACGACTTTGTTTTCAGATCCAATCGATATTGTAAGTGTTTGCGGTTACAAGGGTTTCAGGGAATTTGTTAAAATGACACAGAATCTTCCAATTAGGGTCTATCATGTAATTCCGGGAGGACTACCTGTTGATAGAAAATTTAGTCATGCAAGAACCTTGACTAAAAAAGAAGAGATCAAAGGGCTAGACATGGAAAACGTCGTTGGTCTAGGTGAGGTATTTTCTTGGACCAAAGTTACAACAAGAGATCCAGGTACTATTGAAAGCATAACTAATGTTTTAAAAAATAATGGTATCATAAATGGTCATACAGCAGGTGCAAGCGATAAAAAACTAAATGCCTACATAGCCTCTGGAATTTTCTCATGTCATGAACCAATTGATTATGATCAAGTCTTAGAAAGATTAAGACTTGGAATGTGGATTATGATGAGAGAGGGTTCTATAAGACGGGATCTTGATAAAATTTTACCAAACATATTGTCTCACAAAACCTATCTCGATAGACTGATGTTTTGTACGGATGGGGTTACCCCAAAAGATATTGTTGAATATGGCCTGATTGATCATTGTATAAGAAAAGCGATTGCTATTGGCATGGATCCAATAGACGCTATAACCATTGCATCAAAGAACTCCTTTGAGTATTATGGCATGAGCAAAGACTGCGGTGCAATTGCACCTGGCAAGCTAGCTGATATTCTTGTCTTTGATGATTTGGAAAAGATCAAGCCAAACAAGGTCTTTGTAGGTGGAAAATTGGTAGTGGCTCATAATAGTCTTGTAATCGACACACCCAAAACCGTAATTCCAGATTGGATGAAAAGAACTGTAAAGACAAGGAAAAAGTTTGGAGAAAAAGACTTTGTTATACAAAGTAAAGGAAACTCTGCGCAAGCATTGGTTATCAGACTTGACACAGAAATAATCACAAAAATAGATCAGGAAGAGCTTCAGGTAAGAGATGGTAATGTGATGGCATCACATGATAAAGATGTGTGGAAGGTAGCAGCTATTGATAGGACATATGGTACTGGAAAAAAAACTGTAGCATTTTTGAGAAATTTTGGTGCTGACATTGGAGCGTTTGGGTGTACACAGAGCTTTCATGAAAATGATATGATAGTTATAGGCTCCAATGAAAAAGACATGGCCTTTGTTGCAAATAATCTAACTAAGATGCAAGGAGGCATACTAGTAGCTAAAAACTGCAATATTCTAAGTAAATTCTCACTACCACTTGCTGGGTTGATATCCTCGTTACCTTTTGAGAAAACATTAGAAGAGTATTCGGGTATAGATTCTAAACTAGCAGAGACTGGGTGTAAATTCAAAAATCCTCATCTCATACCTCTTTTCTTACCCTTTCTTGCATTACCTGAGATCAGAATCTTGTACACTGGTGTTGTAGACGTCAAAAATAGAAGATATTTGAAGATCTTGAACCAATAAGGTATTAAAAGGGGCAACTAAATACAAGAACTAAGGGATTAATTTTGGCTTCTATTCAACAAACACCACAAGGACCTGTTTTAGTATTAAAAGAAAGTGCATTACAACAAAAGGGAAGAGATGCGCAAAGAAATAACATTGCTGCGTCAAAGCTAGTTGCTGAACTTGTAAGAACAAGCCTCGGTCCACGAGGAATGGATAAGATGCTCGTTGACTCTCTAGGTGATGTTACAATTACAAATGACGGTGCTACAATTCTTAAAGAAATTGATGTCCAGCATCCAGCTGCAAAAATGATGGTTGAGATTGCAAAAGCTGTTGACAATGAAGTGGGTGATGGAACCACATCTTCTGTAGTATTTGCTGGTGCTCTTTTGGCAAAAGCAGAAGAGCTTTTAGAAAAAGATGTTCATCCTACAGTAATTATTGAAGGATATCAAGCAGCAGCAGAACAAGCACTTTTACTTCTTACAGAAATGGCAAAGCAAGTAAGTCCAAATGAAAAAGAAATTTTACTTAAAATCGCAAAAACAAGTATGCAGTCAAAACTTATCTCGGAAGACAGTGATATGTTGTCCAAGCTTGTAGTAGATTCTATTCTACAAGTCGTAGAAAAAGAAGCAGAGGGAAATAAAGTAGATCTTGATAATATCAAGGTAGAAAAGAAAGCAGGCGGTTCAATTAGAAATACTCAGTTTATCAAAGGCATAGTACTAGACAAGGAAGTTGTTCATAGCGGGATGCCAACTAGAATAGAAAAGGCAAAGATTGCATTACTAAATTCAGCTCTAGAAATTGAAAAAACAGAAATGAGTGCAGAAATTAGAATTAGTGATCCAACTCAGATGCAGATGTTCCTTGAAGAAGAAAATAGGATGCTCAAATCTATGGTAGACAAGATTCATCAAATTGGTGCAAATGTACTGATTTGCCAAAAGGGGATAGATGATATTGCACAGCATTATCTAGCTAAACAAGGCATACTCGCAGTTAGAAGAGTAAAAGAAAGTGATATGACAAAACTTGCTAAAGCCACAGGAGGCAGAATTAGTAGTAATATTGATGACATGACTCCAAAAGACTTGGGTGCAGCAGAACTTGCTGAACAAAGAAAAGTGGAGACAGACAAATGGGTCTTCATTGAAGGCTGCAAAAATCCAAAAGCAATTACATTGTTGCTCAGAGGAGGATCTCAACGAGTTGTTGACGAAGTTGATAGATCAATGCATGACTCACTAATGGTTGTGAAGGACGTAATTGAAAAGCCAGCAGTTGTAGCTGGCGGTGGAGCTCCAGAAGAATTCTTGGCTTCACACCTAAAGGAATGGGCAGACAAATTTGAAGGTAGGCAACAACTTGCAATCAAAAAATATGCTGAAGCTCTTGAAATAATTCCACTCACAATTGCTGAAAATGCAGGAATGGATCCAATTAATACTATGGTTACACTTCGTGCAAAACACAGTCAAGGAAAGAAATGGACTGGTATCGATGCAAGAAATACTCGAGTTGCAGACATGTATTTGATTGATATTATTGAACCTGTTGTAGTAAAAGAGCAGATAATAAAATCTGCAACCGAAGCTGCATGCATGATACTTAGAATAGATGATGTTATTGCCTCATCCGGCGGCAGAGGTGGCGGCGGAAGAGGTCCGCCAATGGGCTAAGCCTTTTCATGTTAGAGAATCTGCAAAATCTGAAACTAGTTAACTCAGTTGTTGTTTTAAATGATTTTTTTCTAGATCGTATTATCAAGATCCAAAATTTAGGCAAACTCTACAATCAAATTTTAGAAAAAAGTAAATTGGGTGGAAGCATTCGTGGAGTTCAACAAATAGATCTAAAGGGTGGAAATGCAACAAATGTTGCTTATGCCCTTGCAAGACTTGGCTGCCCAGTATCATTGATTACAATTGCAGACAAGACTGGCTCTCAGATGATAAAAGAAACTTTTTCTGAATTTAGTAAGGTCTCACTTTTTATAATTGACGGAAAACCGGGAAGAACAACATCGCTTGAATTCAACAATACTGGTAACATTGTAAACATAATGATTTCTGATTTAGGTGATAATGAAAACTTTGGGCCTGAAAAGCTTGGAACAAAGGAACAAGCTGTGCTAAAAAGTGCTGATGCAGTAATTGTTACAAACTGGGCAAGTAATCAAAAAGGAACGGAATTGTCATATTTTGCCTTTTCAAATTCTCCATCATCCCTTCATTTTTTGGATCCAGCAGATATTCAGACAAGACCTGAAGAATTTAAACAAGCACTAACCAGACTTGTAGGTCATCTGGATTCCTTGTGTATTAACGAGAATGAATGTAATATTCTTCTCAAACAGTTCGGATTGGACACAATTTCTGGAGAAGAAGAAACTAGGAAACTTGTACTTGAATTGGCCAAGAGATCTTTAATCTCGATCGATCTTCATACTTCTTCAGGATCATATTGGTCAAATGGAAAAGAGATCGAATTTGTCAAGTCTTTCCAAGTACAACCAAAGTTTGTAACCGGAGCAGGAGATGTCTGGGATGCCGCAAATCTACTTGGATACCTTACTAGGCTAAAACCTATTGAAAGACTCATGTTTGCAAACGCCGCAGCTTCGTTATATGTTGGCAATTCACATGGGATTTCACCAACAATGGATCAAGTCTTGTCATTTATTGGTGATAATAACAAGTGAGTCAAATTACTGTGTAAATTGATGAAATTACCATATCAACCCGTATTTTCAGATCAAAAAATTGATCCTTTCAATGTCAAAAATTAAGAGAAAGGTTTTTTAATAATCTAAAATTTAGAACTAACAAGTTGAATTACAAATTTTTTGTGGCAATACTATCTGTGATGATTTTCTCTTCAGCGCTGCCAACAATGTCTGCTCACGCCCAAACCAGTCCTGGGAACAACGATGCAGCCACATTCCTTCAACAATGTATTGAACAGTTCCAAGGTTCAGATCACTTTTTCTGTGATAAATTCTATACACAAGATGTTGCTAGATCTGGCAGTCTTAACCAATATTTCAGACAAGGTGCATTGGCAAACAGTATTGTAGTTTATGAGCATACCAAGGTAACACTTTCAGGTCTAAAATCCACAGATCCAGATTCTGGTCAGATTTTATCCTATGACTGGAGTGAAGTTTCTGGTGACCCTGTGACATTTGCCCCAAGTTCTACTGCTCCGGTAATATCTTTCGTTTCTCCTCCAGTTCCTGCTAATGAAATAAAAACTATGAAATTATCGTTAACCGTAGATGATGGATATGGGGGAAAGGATACTTCAGTATTCAATGTTATAATTTTACATATTAATAATCCTCCAGTTGTTCAAGTAAATGCTGATCAATTTGTTGATGAGGGAACTCAAGTCTCTCTCCAGTGTACTGCAACAGATGCAGACAATGACCCATTGACATTAGCTTGGGGTCAGTATTCTGGTCCAAGTACACAATTGTCATCCACTACTACCACTGATTCATCATTTATAGCTCCAGCAGTGGCCCCTGGAAAGACTGTATCATTGTTATTCGTATGTACCGCAGATGACGGACATGGAGGCAAAGCAGCAGCCATGACCAAAGTTACTGTCAAGAGTACTCACCAAGATCCTATCGTCACATGTCAAGATGCTGCAGTTTATTCAAATTCAATAGCTAGATTCCCAGTTTCAGTTGCAAACCCAAGTGGTGATACATTATCATATTACTGGAGACAGGTTTCTGGACAACCAGTAAAATTATCATCCAACAGTGCTTTGAGCCCATCATTTGTGGCACCAGTATTGGATGGCCAAAGTTCTACACTTCAATTTAGACTAGATGTTTCTGATCCTCTTGTAGACATTCCATCCTGTGCTGTTTCTATAAAGGTCAACCAGATGCAGATAGCAGGACAACCTCCAAAAGCTAATGCAGGTCCTGATCAAACCGTATCTCCAAACAATAGAATTGTATTGGATGCAAGTGCTAGTACCGGTGCAAATCTCCAATACAAATGGGAACAAGTCAGTGGTGATCCAGTGACTTTGATATGGAGTAAAACTGCTAATCCAGTATTCTATTCATCAAATGTTGGATATAACCAAGAGAAAGTAGTGGAGTTCAAACTCACAGTAAGCAACCAATTTGGTGAAGATTCTGATACGGTGAAGATTACCATATCTCTCGGTAACGAACCACCGACTTCTAGGATAAACGTAGTACCCTAGTTCTCTAATTTTAAAAATTTTCTTTTGAAATTAGATATCTAAAGTTTTCTTAAGGAACATTTTTTATTTTTACTCCTAATCGGAGATTCTATTTTTATTGGGGTTCTATAGTAGCTGGTGGTTTACTTGAAATTACATAGCTCACCCATGCTACATCTTCAACTTCATTTGTGATTCTATTACTGATTCTTTCGAGTATCTCAGAGGGTAGTCTTGTCCAGTCTGCAGTCATGGCATCAATAGAATCTACTATTCTAACAAGAACCACATGGCCATATCTCCTCTCATCTCCAACTACTCCTACTGCCCTATCATCTCCCACTGCTGCATAAGCTTGCCAAACCTTATCATACCATCCTGATGAAGCAAGTTCATCCTCAACAATCTTGCTAGCCTGTTTTGAGATTTGTAATTTTTCTGGAGTCAATTCACCTATTACTCTTACAGCTAGGCCAGGCCCTGGAAATGGATGACGATAGAGAAGATTATCAGGTACCCCTAAGATTTTACCAACTTTTCTTACCTCATCCTTGTAAAGGAATCTGAGAGGTTCCAAGACTTGTAAGTGTAGCCATGAAGGCAATCCTCCAACATTATGATGAGTCTTGATTACTGCTGCTGGACCCTTGGAAACTCCGCTTTCTATGACATCAGGATATAATGTACCCTGAGCCAACCATTTGAACGGACCATTTTTTTCAGCAAACTCGGTAAATACCTTAACGAATTCCTCTCCCACAATCATTCGTTTCTGTTCAGGATCGATTATTCCTTTTAGTCTTGTAAGGAATCTTTCTTTGCCATTTACTTTTGTAAAATTCATGCCAAAATTGTTCTTGAACATATCTTCCACTTCTAGTTCTTCGTCTAATCGTAAAAGACCATTATCGACAAAAACACACTTGAGTCTACTTCCTATTGCCTTTTGAATCAATAATGCAGCTACTGTGGAATCAATACCGCCGCTTATTCCACATAATACATTACCTTCAATCTTTGAAATTTCTGTTATTGTTGTTTCTATAAAGTTCTCCAAAGTCCAATCTTGTTTGGCTTTGCATATGTTTATAACAAAATTCTTGAGGACTTGAACTCCTTTTTCAGTGTGGATTACCTCTGGATGAAATTGAATACCGTATATCCTCTTCTGCCTATCTGCAATTGCCGCTGCAAAAGAATTCTCAGTATGTCCTATTACCTCAAACCCTTCAGGTAAACTTTCAGCGGCATCACCATGGCTCATCCAAGCCCGTGTTGATTTACCTATGCCAGCAAGCAGATCAGAATCACTATCTACGCTGAGTAATGAAGAGCCATATTCTTTGTGAGAACTCTTAACCCTGCCTCCAAATTTGTTAACAATTAATTGGTGACCATAACATATTCCAAGTACCGGTAGTCCTATCTCAAATATCCCGTTTGATGGTTGGGGAGAATCTTTGTTGTACACACTTGAAGGCCCACCACTAAATACAATCCCTTTGGGATTCATCTTCTTGAGTTCATCAAGCGATATATTGTAAGGGACAAGTTCAGAATAGACTGAAAATTCCCGAATTCTTCTACAAATAAGGTGACTATACTGGGAACCAAAATCTAAAACAATTA